>JBGUMY010000430.1:0-10247 GCA_045117095.1 Bacteroidaceae bacterium
CGATGCCGCCGAGTTGAAATACATGTACAACCGTCTCAACTCCAAATCGCCCTACAAGCACTCGGCCTTCGTCAGCAGTCATGCCTACGCCATCGGCATAGAGGCAGGGTATGACATCTTCTCGCAGATTCAGAGTCTGCGTCAACAGGGACAGCGTCTGTATCTGTTTGGACGTTATGAGACCTACAATCCCTACGCCAGCAAGACGAACGGGGTGAGCTACGACTATACGGCGGTGCAACGCATGGCGTTTGGCTTCAACTATCACCCCATCCGTCAGGTTGTCATCAAGGGGGAATACTCGAAGCGATACCTCAAGAGCTTGTTCAACAACGAACCCTCGGTGAGTGTCGGCGTGGCCTACGAGGGATTCTTCCTGTAGTGGAGCGTTCAATAGTCAATCACTCAATATACATCAATCATCAGAACAATGAAAAAAATTTTTTATTCAATGGCTGTCCTCATGATGGGACTCGCCTTCACTGCCTGCAGCGACAGTGACAACAACAACGATGACAACGACCAGCAGTTCAGCATCATCACCACCTCACCCTTGGTGGATGAAGACCACTATGCCTCGAACACGCTGGAGGCCAACTACACCAACAAGCAATTCGGTCAACAGGCCATCGATGACTGCCTGAGCTTGATTGGCGGATTGGAAAATGCCAGCACCACCATCGCCACCTCGAAATTGAACGAGGAACAGGAGGCTTATCTCCGCAAGGTGTTGGAGACCTTGGTGAGCAACGTGATTGTACCCACCTACACCCAGTTGGCGGATGATGTGGAGGATCTGGAGGGCACGCTCCACGGACTGACCGTCAACAGCATCACGCAGGCGCAGATTGACAAGGCTTGCGCCGACTTCAAACAAGCCCGTCAGAATTGGGAGCGTTCGGAGGCGTTCCTGATGGGTGCGGCGTCTGACTTCGACATCGACCCCACCATCGACTCATGGCCACTGAACCGCAGCTTGTTGCTCAACTACTTCAACAATGGCATGGATGACGAGATGCTGGAGGATGCCACCATCTTGGGTTTCCACGCCCTGGAGTTCATCCTCTTCCGCAACGGTCAGAACCGTAAGGTGGCTGAGTTGCAGGGCAACGACACCTACATCAACTTCGAGCACATCACGGGGGCACAAGAACTGGCCTACGCGCAGACCATCTGCACGTTGCTGAAACAACGCTGCTTCCAGTTGCAGGTGGCTTGGGAAGGCGAGACGGCCGCCAATGCCAACCGTGTGGCGGTGGTCAAGGCTGCCGACCTGAACTACAAGACCAACAGCGGCTTGTCCTACGGCGAGAACCTGACCCAGGCGGGCATCAGCGGCAGCAAAAGCTCCTTCCCCACCCTGAAGGCGGCAGTCGCACAGGTGCTCAGCGATGACGAGGGCTCTTGCGTGGCCATCTGCAACGAGGTGGGTACGGCCAAGATTGCCAATCCGTTTGCGGCTGGCGACATCGCCTACGTGGAGTCACCCTACAGCTACAACTCCATCTCCGACTTCCGCGACAACATCCGCAGCATCCGCAACGTGTGGTTGGGCTCGACCGACAAGACGGCCAACCGTTACAGCTTCCACACGTTCTTTGCCAGTGTGAAGAGCGACAAGGTGAACACCACCGTCGAGAGCAACTACGTCAACGCCATTGCCAACATCAGCAATATGCCTGCTCCCTTCGTGAAGTACTGCAGCATCGTGTGGGGCAAGAATTTTGATGACCCCGACAACTGGGATTCTATCACGGAGGAAGAGTAATATTATAGGGGAGTTAAAAGGGAGTTAAAAGGGGAGTATCCACCATAACTCCACAAAAGTGAAACTTATATGATCAACATATCGAAACTCACAAGATTTACCTGTATCGGAATGCTGTCGGCCATCGTGCTGACGGCATGTTCCGATCAGGATGACGATGCCAACGGACTGGGTGAACTGACACCCGAGGAACAGGCGTTTGGCAAGGCTACGGGCAACTTCACCGCCGAGGAGTGGTATCCGGGCGGGACGCTGGGTACGACGGAGAAAGCCAGTTATTCGGCTCCGACTCCTGCCGTGACCAACATCACGGGGATGGAGGACGAATTCATCGTTGGTGAGGGTTTCTTCGAGAAACTCTACACCTTCGAACAAGAACCCCGCAAGGGATTGGGACCAGCCTGGGTGCGCAACAGTTGCATCGCCTGTCATCCCAGTTATGGACATGGCAGACGTCAGACGGAATATCGTGCCAACCAGATTGGCAATGGCTATCTGCTGGTCATCTATCATCCCGACACGAACGGCTACATCACGGAGGTGACGGGCATGCCGCAGACACAGGCCATGTCGCCCTTCAAGGCTCCTATCGACGAGAATCAGATCTCCATCGAATGGAAGAACGTGACCGCCATGGAAAGCGGTCTGCCCATGCAGTTTGAGGATGGCGAGGAGTATTCCCTGATCTATCCGGAGGTACACATCCCCCAAACGGCCTTCAACACGAATCCCAAACCCACCAACTACGAGGTGCGTCTGGAATCGACCATCGGCATCTATGGCACTGGCTTGCTCGATGCCCTCACCGACGAAGACATCGAGGCGCAGTGGTTGGCTGAGTCCCCATACGTGGAACTGAATCCTGCTATGTGGGACAAGGAAGCTGGCACCTTCAAGGCTTCGGCTTACTACTCAGCAGGCTATAATGACACGGGCACTTTCCGCAATGGGCAGCATGGGCCACTGAAACGCTTCACCTACGCCATGACGCGTGGTTCGCTGCAAGATGGTGCGGGTGCCAATGCCATCTGGAACATCACCAACGTGACACGTTCTGACCGTCACTGGCTCTACACCACCCCAGCCTGGGCGAAGGCTCAGAGCGAGGATGCGGAGGTGATCCAGTACATCAAGGAACATGGCGCATCGGAATCCAGCATCCTGCATCCTTATTATGCCGACGGTACCGACGAGGGCATCGCTGCCCGTGTGAACGAGATTCTGAGCTGTTCGTCGATAGCCAAGAAGGAGACCTTCGACCAATACCTCTTCAACGGAGCACCTTACAACGGTCAGGAGGAGATGAGCGACAAGCAATACTATCAGTTCATGGTGTGGCATCGTGGACTGGCCGTGCCTGCAGCCCGCAATCTGGATGACGCACAGGTGCAACGTGGCAAGGAACTCTTCTCGCAGATGGGGTGTGCCCAGTGTCACCGGCCGTCGTGGACAACAGGCTCGGACAACATGTGGGTGGATGCGAGCATCAAGGCATACGCTCAGAGCATTGGCAAGAATGCGACCGACCTTTTGCCCAAATACCCCCACCAGACCATCTGGCCATATACCGACATGGTGCAGCACCGCCTCTTCATGAAGAATGACATCAGGACGGGCTGGTGCCGCACAACACCCTTGTGGGGACGTGGACTCTCCCGTCAGTTGACAGGTGCCGATGACCGATTGCATGACTGCCGTGCCCGAACGGTGCTGGAGGCCATCATGTGGCATGGTTACTCCAAGGCATCGGATGCATACAAAGCGACGGAGAAGTTCTTCCATCTGAAGAAGGAAGAACGTGACGCCGTCATCAAATTCATAGAATCCATTTAATGAAGAAAATTGTTATAGCGCTTTACATCGTGGTGGTTGTCGTGATGGCAACCGCCACGATGATGGAAAAACAACAAGGCACTATGTATGTCGCAGACCACATATATGGTGCCTGGTGGTTTTCGGCACTATGGGCGCTACTCACGGGTGTTGCCATCTTCTATTTCATCAAAAGGAAGGTGCGCCGCCCATCAGTGATCGCGCTGCATCTGTCGTTTGTCATCATCCTGGCAGGTGCCCTACTCACACATCTGACGGCAGAAAGAGGCATCGTGTTGTTGCGCCAAGGACAGGTGGCAACCCACTACCTGACGCAAGACCTGCAGGAACACAAACTACCGTTCACCATCAGCCTGCAACAATTTGAAATACTGTATCATGAGGGAACGAATGCACCAGCCGACTACATATCCCATGTCACGATTGACCATCAACCCTTTACGATCTCCATGAACCAAATAGCCAGCCACAAAGGCATCCGACTCTATCAAAACAACTATGATGAGGATTTGCAAGGTAGCGTCCTGTCCATGAACAGCGACCCCTGGGGCATTCCTGTTACCTATTGTGGCTATGCCCTGCTCTTCATCTCGCTCATCTGGATGCTGATCGACCCCCAAGGTGCTTATCGGCAAATCATCATAGGAATGAAGAATGCCAAACGTCTGACGATATTGGCCGCATGCCTCTTTTCGCCCCTCATTTCCATCCCGTCTTCTGATGGGGTCGAGGGGGGATCCACGCTCCATGCCGCCCCCCATGCGCTGCCGGTGGAGACAGCCGAACGTTTTGGCAGGTTGTTCGTGGTCTACAACGAACGAGTTTGCCCCATGCAGACCTATGCCCTCGACTTTACCCAAAAGCTCTATGGCAAACGTCACTATCAGGACTTCACCGCCGAACAGGTACTCACCGGATTCATCTTCTTCTACGACGACTGGACACAAGAACCCCTGAAGCGGGAGACGAAGGCGATGAAGATGGAAGAGAAACAAATGCTCATCCAACAACTGCATCAGGGCACACCACTCAAAATATTCCCATACACAGAACAAAACAAAACCATCTGGTATGCGCCAACCAGCACCTTGCCCGAGACGATGGACGAGGAGCATCAGAAGTATATGCGTGATGTATTTAGCTTGCTGAATGGAGAGATTCAGGCAGGGCAATACGACAGGGCGAATCAGTATCTGGACAAGATGTTGGAATATCAGCAAACCTTTGGACAACGTTCCCTGCCCAGCGATGTGCGTGTCAAGGCTGAACGCATCTATAATAACATACCCTTTGCCACCATCCTCTTCATGGCCTGTCTCACATTGGGCTTTCTGCTGTTCTTGGTGAACATATTCCGACCCTCATGGCTTCACTCGCCCATCCCGATGGCATTGTTAGTGATAGCATGGATAGCGTTGACCTTCTGTCTGGCGCTCCGTTGGATTGTGACAGGAAACATCCCCATGTCGAATGGGTATGAGACGATGCTGACGCTGGCTTGGCTCATCATGCTTGTCACCGTCCTTTTGTCCTCCCTTTCACCACTGATCACCACCTTTGGTTTCTTGCTATCAGGCTTCTTCCTGCTGGTAAGCCATATTTCTCAGATGGATCCTCAGATGACGCATCTCATGCCAGTGCTCAACTCGCCCTTGCTCACCCTACATGTTTCAGTCATCATGATGGCTTATGCCCTACTGTCGCTCACTTTCATCAGTTCGCTCACAGCCCTCTTGATGCCTCAAAAGCGTCACGAGATGCATCTTCTGTCACAACTGATGCTCTTCCCTGCCCTTACCTTCATGGGCTTTGGCATCTTTATCGGAGCCATCTGGGCCAATGTGTCATGGGGCACTTACTGGTCATGGGATCCCAAGGAAACGTGGGCGCTCATCACCTTTATGATATATGCCGCACCTGCCCATCGCTCCTTCTCACCATTCCAATCTTCCCGCCCTTCTGGAAGGGCGAAGGGAGACCTCTCCTACCACCTTTACATGACGCTTGCTTTCCTCACCATCCTCATGACCTACTTTGGCGTCAACTATTTTCTCGGAGGAATGCATTCGTATGCATAATTATTGGACGTGATAGATTTTCTTCACGCTGCCATCCTTTTTGCGGAGAAGATAAAGACCAGAAACGGGGGTACGGAGTGAACGACCTTGCAAGTCATACCAATTTCCTGATTCCTTGTTTGTTGCATCAAGAGAGGTGATACCTGTCGTAGCCGCTTGATTGAAGGCATGTGTCCACGTCATAGTGTTCAGGTTCACCACGATGTCATATACACCTGTCTTACCGCTGTCAATCCAAAGGTTCCAATGATCATCAGCCGCAGACAGGACAGTCTTGTCAGCAGGATCTGAGCCATACCAGATGTTATTCCCTTCATCCACCACAAAGAAGTTCTGCCATCCTTCCGTGACATTCAGCAGACCCGAATAGACACCTTCGCTCGTCTGGAGAATGGTCACCAATGGGGTTCCCGATTTGTCAAAAACCTTCAGTTCTGAGGGAAAGGTACCCGTTTCTTCTGAGGTTTTTCCACTGAAAGCATCAAGGGCGACGGTTGGTTTTCCACTGGTAGTAAAGGCACCCATACCATAAGGTCCCCAACCGGTATGAGTGTTACCAGCGCTGTCTGTCCACTTCACATGGTCATAATAGTCGGGCTTCCACTTACCGTCCACCTCTGGCTCCCAGTAGAAAATGCCAGCACACTGTGGTAAGTCTTTCAGACGGGTGAACAAGTCCTTCAGTACTTGTGAAGCCAATGCTGGCTTGCTTACGTCGAAGCCTGTCTCGCAAATCATCACGGGAACGCCAAACTGCTTTCCAGCCTCCTCCACCCATTGGGCGGCATTGATGTTGCTGAAATTCGCATCCGATGCAGTACTGTTCCACTCAGCCTCCGTCGGATAGTGCGACATGCCTATCATATCGAACTTGCCACCAGCAGCCTTGAAGTCGGGGAAGAACCAACGAGGCTTGTCAGCACCACCCAGATGCACGATGACGTAGGCATTGGGAAACACCTTCTTCACAGCATCGTAGCCCGCATTGCTGAAATTCACGTACTTTTTAAAACGTGCAGTACCGCTTTTGTCCCATTCCACCTTAGCCGTGGGATGCATCATGCCACTGTTGGTCTCATTACCCACCTGCACCCACTTAGGTTCGATGCCCTCATCCTTCAGTGCCTGCAACACATCCTCCGTATGCTCAACCATCGCTGTCTTCAGTTTTTCTTCGGAGCATTCTTGCCAATCCAATGGAATGATCTGCGTCTCAGGGTCGGCAAACGTGTCGCTGTATTGGAAATCAATCATCAGGTCGAGCCCCTGAGCATGAGCACGCTTGGCTTTAGCCACTACATCGGCCTTGTCGCTCCAAGCACCATAGCCATATTTCTGAGGATTCACCCACACACGCAAACGAATGGCCGTCATGCCGATTTCCTTCATCAACGCCATCATCTCCCGTTCAGCGCCCTCTGTGTTATAGAACTTTCGTCCGTCGGCTTCCATCTCCGAACACCAACTGACATCTGCCCCTCTGGCAAAATCCCTGTCCGAACGTTGCTCGCCTACCCGTAACTCTTGTGCCGTTGCCATCATAACCGAACAGCCCATCAAAAGAACAATAAATAAATGCTTCATCATATCGTTTAGTATTTGATTGTTAAATGATCCATCTGACTGCAAAGGTACGACTTTTATTCCACTGAACAGTCATAAAAGCAAATATTCCACCAATAATATACAAAAAGAAGAGGCGATATGAATGTTTGTTCGGAATAAAGCCGTAACTTTGTGGTCAGTAAACTAAATCGTTATCAACAAGGCATCAGAAAGGTAACAAACCAATCGTACAAATGAATACAATGATAAGAAAAGCAAGCACAAGCGACATTCAACGCATCATTAACTTATTGCATCAAGTAAACATGGTACATCATGTGATACGCCCAGATTTGTTCAAGCCCAATACCACTAAATACAATGAACAGGAACTTGAATCCATGCTCAATGATGATTGTAATCCCATTTTTGTCTATCATGACACGGAAGAGAAACGACTATTAGGCTATGCATTTTGCCAAATCTCTGAGGTCAAAGACAACCAACTGCTGCAAGACATCAAGACACTCTATATTGATGATATTTGCGTCGATGAAAATGCTCGTGGTAAACATGTGGGTACAGCCTTATATGAATATGTGCGTGAATATGCCCGTTCGATAGGTTGTCATAACATCACCCTCAATGTATGGGAGGGCAACGAGCCCGCCTTGAATTTCTACAAAAGCATGGGAATGCAAGTGCAGAAAACAACCATGGAGACCATCCTGTAACCATCATGGAAAAGGTAGAGAATATCAAATGAATCTTTTATCATCCATTCCCGTTCTTATCACATTCATGGGTATGGAAAACATGATTGAGCAACTCATCATTCGTTTGGTGGATAAGGTTACTCTCCGATGACTTCAAGTAAATCTCAGTGGTTATCTTGTCTCAAGTCCAAGACCTTTCATCATTTTTTGTCTCATAAAGATGAAATAAATAAAAACTAATAAAGAGGTTAAACATGGAATAACTCAACTTTCATTTTGTATTGTCTTCGGTTATTCGTACTCACACTCGGAAAAAACCAAATTTATTTGTTTTTTCACTCGAATTGCACTACCTTTGCACTCAAAATATAAATTAGGGATAATATGGAACAAAAAAACTTTAAAAGAACGACGGTGACGGCTGCTTTGCCCTACGCCAATGGTCCTGTGCATATCGGACATTTGGCAGGTGTGTATGTACCTGCCGACATCTATGTGAGATACTTGAGATTGAAAGGACGTGAGGTGATGTTTGTATGTGGCAGCGATGAGCATGGTGTGCCTGTGACTATCCGTGCAAAGAAGGAAGGCTGTACCGTACAGGACGTGGTGGACCGCTATCATGGGATCATCAAGAAGTCCTTCGCTGACTTCGGCATCAGTTTCGATATCTTCAGTCGAACCACCAGCAAGATACACCATCAGTTTGCTGCTGACTTCTTCAAGAAACTCTATGACGAAGGCAAGTTCGTGGAAATCACCTCTGAACAGTTCTACGATGAGGAGACTAAGCAGTTCTTGACGGACAGAAACATCAAGGGTGAATGTCCTCGTTGCCATGCGGAAGGTGCATACGGTGACCAATGTGAGAAGTGTGGTGCCACCCTCTCGCCCGAGGAGCTCATCAATCCTGTGAACGCCATCAATGGCAATCCGCTGGTGAAGAAAGAGACGAAGCATTGGTATCTGCCCCTCGACCAATATCAGGAGTGGCTTGAGGACTGGATTCTGAAAGGACATCCAGAGTGGCGCAGCAATGTGTATGGCCAGTGTAAGAGCTGGTTAGATGGTGGTTTGAAACCTCGTGCTGTGACGCGTGACCTCGATTGGGGCATCCCAGTACCTGTGGAAGGTGCTGAAGGCAAGGTGCTCTATGTGTGGTTCGATGCGCCCATCGGCTATATCTCCAATACCAAGGAACTTTGTGAGAAGGAACCAGAGAAGTGGGGCACTTGGCAGACATGGTGGCAGAATGAGGAGACCCGTCTAGTTCACTTCATCGGCAAGGACAACATTGTCTTCCACTGCATCGTCTTCCCTTCGATGCTGAAAGCACATGGCGACTATATCCTGCCTGACAACGTGCCCAGCAACGAATTCCTGAATCTCGAAGGCAACAAGATTTCGACCTCAAAGAACTACGCCGTATGGCTCAACGAATATCTGGAGGAACTGCCTAACCGTCAGGACGAACTGCGTTATGTGCTGACTGCCAATGCGCCTGAAACCAAGGACAACGACTTCACATGGGCAGACTTTCAGGCACGTTGCAACAACGAACTGGTGGCTGTGTATGGCAACTTCGTGAACCGTGCCCTGCAACTCACCCAGAAGTACTATGACGGTGTGGTGCCTGCTTGTGGCGAACTGACTGAGACGGACAAGGCAACATTGGCAGAATTTGCTTCTGTGAAGGACAATGTGGAAGCACTCATCGAGGGCTTCAAATTCCGTGAGGCACAGAAAGAGGCGATGAATCTGGCACGTATCGGCAACAAGTACATTGCGGACGAGGAACCTTGGAAGGTGATCAAGACCGACCCTGAACGTGTGAAGACCGTCATCTACGTTTCCCTCCAGCTCACCGCCAACCTCGCCATTGCGTTCGAACCGTTCCTCCCCTTCTCGTCAGCAAGACTGCGTGAGATGATTTGCATGGACGAACTGAACTGGGAAGACCTGGGCAAGACAGACCTCCTGCCTGCTGGCAAGCAATTGGGCAAGCCCAGCCTGCTGTTCTCGAAGATTGAGGATGAAACCATCAAGTTCCAGATGGACAAGCTCGATGCCACCATCAAGGCCAACGAGGCCGCCAATGCAGAGGTGGCTCCTGTGAAGGAAACAGTTGCCTTCGATGATTTCACCAAGCTCGACATTCGTGTGGCCACCGTGCTGGAATGTGAGCGTGTGCCTAAGATGAAGAAGTTGCTGAAGTTCAAGCTCGATGATGGAACAGCTAAGGGTCGTACCATCGTAAGCGGCATCGCTCAGTGGTATGAGCCAGAACAGTTGGTGGGGAAGCAGGTG
>JBGUMY010000431.1:0-3208 GCA_045117095.1 Bacteroidaceae bacterium
AAGAAACGAACCACGCTCAAGCTGTTGCGTAAATATCCCTTCTTGGGCAAGGAAGACTTCTTCAATGCCCGCATGTCAGGTGGACGATTCCAAGGTGCCAACCTCCCAGACTTCTCAGATGCTGTCACCTTCTACAAGTTCGAGGGACTGACCAACGGCAACTGGTACGAGATACCCGTCACGGATGAGGGCGCTTACCGCTATCTGCGTTACATCGGGCCAAGGGGTTCTCACTGCAACATCAACGAACTGGAGTTCTATAGCACCGATGGCAAGAAACTGTCTGGCACCATCATTGGCACTGAAGGTGAATCATGGGCAGGCAAGGAGAATGTTTTCGATGGTGACATCCTCACGGGCTTTAGTGCTGTCAGTCCCGATGGCCATTGGGTGGGGCTGAAACTCTCCGCACCTCGACAGATCAGCAAGTTCAAGTTCATTCCCCGCAATGATGGAAACTGCATCGAGATAGGTGATGAATACGAGCTGGTCTATTGGAGGGATGGTGACTGGGTGTCGTTAGGTACAAAAGTGGCCACCCACAATGTGCTCACCTTCAAGGATATGCCCAGTGGTGGTCTGTATGTGGTCCATGATAAGACCAAGGGGCATGAGGAACGCATCTTCACGTATGAGAAGGGGGAACAGGTGTGGTGGTGAGTGAGAACAATGTATATTTCTAAAAAGTATAATATATGGGAACAGAAGAAATGGACGCTTACAATAGACATCCCATTTTGATTGGGAGTTTAATAAGCATTATCTCAAGCATCATTGCCGCAGGCATTTTGTATTTAGTGGCAATGGCCTTTGATATCAAACCTGAAATAAAAAGTATCAAAGAAAAACAAAATGATATAGAGTTGACATGTCAAGAATTGCTGGACAAGTTACCACCGCTTCCTCCTGCAGGTTTAATTCCTTGCAAAGTTGGTATCAATGAAAAGGTACATAAAGATTATGTGTGGATGTATGAAAATTCATCCATCGAATTGGAAAGTGGAAATACTATTCTCCTAACAAACATGGGCAGTACTATTAAGCCTTCTGTTCAATTGACAATAAAGGTGATAGGGGGGACACCTAATAACGATACGTCAGGTGATTTCTTTGTGAGTAGCGAAACATTGAAGAGATTGGATATTGATGAGGAAGATATTTGGGATGGCATATTTTCTATGAAGTATAAGGTTCTAAAAATAGGCGATTGATGAGCCTAACTATAAGTTCATGATTTGTTTACCCATAAATACTCAATTGGAAAGAAAGCAGATGAATAAACCATAAAATTTGTAGTATTCACTCTCTAAATTTTAATGAAAATGAATAATCAAACCCCAAATTCCCGTTCAAAGGTCTCAATCGTATTTGAAGAGTTTATTGCACAAAAGAATCGTCTGGAAGAACAATTCAAATATTCCCCAGGACAGATTTTATTTCGTGGTTTAAGGGATGCTCGTTGGTCTGTCGTTTCCAGTGCGGCGCGAAGGTTGTCATCGGATAGAACGCACTGTCAAAGAGATTTTATCCGTTATCATGTGAATTTGATAAAACAGGCCAAGCAATATGGCTATACAGGTGTTGATTTTAATGAGAGTCTGTCCGATCTTGAAATCTTGGCAGAAATTCAGCATCTTGGTGGCGCGACTTGCCTGACTGATTTCACAACCAATTTTCTTGTTTCTTTGTGGTTTGCCACAGCACCTATCAAAAAGATGGATAAAGACGGGTCGTTAAAAACAGAGACTGACGGCAAAATTGTATGGCTGGATTTATCTCATCCAGAAAACGTCAACCATATCAGATATTGTACTGACGAATTTAAGGAACAGCCAATTCAGAACATATTGATGAGTTATAGTTTCATTCAGCATACAAAACGACAAAATAAGGCTTTGCCATGTTTTTGGGTATGGGAGCCCACAAAATTAAACGAAAGAATTATTCGGCAAGAAAGTGTATTTTTGTTTGGATTGAGAAAGTTCCCCAAACAGATGGATATGGAAGATTCTGTCAATTATTCAGAGATTATTATTCCTGCTGATGATAAAGCAGATATCCGAAATGAATTAGAGAACTATTTTGGGGTTCGTGCAGAAACAATTTTCGATGATTTACAAGGATATGCATTGAATGCGAATGGATCTCCTATTGCCATAAACCATAATATATTGTCTAACAAAAATTGTTTGGATGCGGCAAGGGAATACATTAGAAGAGCTGAATATTCCATGGCGATGAGCTATTTAGACCAAATTATAGAGTGTGAGGCGAGAAAGAAAGGGGAATGTCATTTGTATTGTATAAATCCACAATCAAGCGCATGTCAGAATGAGGATAATGCATCATGTCATTATTCTCAAGGAGAAATGTATTTTTTACGTGGATTAGCAACTGAGAAAAACAAAGACATCAAAAAAAATGAAGCAATCTTGAATTACCGCAAAGCAATAAAGATGCTGAAAGAAGAGAATAGTGATAATGGCATCTTATTGTATGATGCGTACCAAAATCTAATTCTTCTATATTACGAAATGGAGGACTATCATGATGCACTGTCAACGGCTCAAGCATTGTGGAATTTATACGAGACAAAAAGCAATAATGAAATGTCGGTTAAGCGAGATAGGGATGGTCATGATGCCATTTTAGAGATATTGGAATTATCTATCATGCTGAATGATAAGAAAACATTCAAAGAATATCTGGAAAAGGGCGAACAAACAGCTATCGCTGACACCTTAAAATACACGAATGGTATTATTGTGTGGATATTGTTCAAATATTTGGGTCGTCTTTTCTTTGATTCCTTGGATAAGGAGCATGTAGAAATAGGGCTTGAGGTGATGGACGAACGAGTCACGAAAGCGATAGCCAAGGATAAAGATTCAAAAGCAGAAGAACATATCGTGTTTGTGGGGTATTATTATTGGAATTATGACTATTTGTTAAACAAAATCCAAGAAATTCCTCAACCTCAAAGAAGTTGGGCGATACTACTGATTGAAAAGGCTAAAGAAGGTCAGAATCGTCTTGTCAACCACCTTCTCTCCATCAAAGACGCTTTTGATTAAGCTCAGTAGTCCACTTAGATAAACAAACAATTAAAAAATAGATCAATGCAATTAAATTTCAATTTTTGTGGTATCTTTGCCACAACTTTCATGGTGGCGACAGCCATCACCATCGCATCTTGTAGTCAAGATGA
>JBGUMY010000432.1:0-2133 GCA_045117095.1 Bacteroidaceae bacterium
TGAAGGTGGATGTGCCCAACCAGACAGTGACCAACCTTGCCACTGGCCATTCAGAGCACTTCGACATCAACTCCTACAAGAAGTACTGTCTCATGAATGCCTATGACGACATCGACTTCCTTCTCTCAAACAAGGAGAAGATTGAGGCGTATGAAAAAGCCCCTCTCTGTCCTCTCCCCCTCATTGGGGAGGAAAGCCATGCGGCTGAGGAGTCTTTCGAGCCAAACACCGAAGGACAGGGGGAGTCTTCCATTTACGTTGAGGCCACAGATTCTGCTCCAGAGCCAGAGCCTGCTGAGGAGATTGCTCCTATAGAGGTGACTGCTCATCATGAGAGTGAGCCATTTGTGCCGAAGACGTTGCTGCCCATCCATCGTGGATTGGCTAAGTTCTTCTTCTTCAGTCTCATTACGTTGGGCATCTATGGCATTGTCGTTCTATCGCAAATTTCTTCCGAAATCAATACGGTAGCGACTCGCTATGATGGTCGTAAGACCACCCACTATTGCTGGCTTTTCTTCTTGTGGGGTTGGCTTACTTGTGGCATTGCCTATTTGGTGTGGTTCCACTGCCTGAGCAATCGTATCGGCAACGAACTTCAACGTCGTAAGATTCCTTATTCTTTTGGCTCAGCTGACTTCTGGCTCTGGAACGTTCTTGGTTCAAGTGTTGGATTCCTTCCATTGGTGTATTACCACAAGTTGCTGGGCGCCATGAATCAGTTGAATTCTGACTACAATCAGAAGGGCTAACAGTTCACACAATATAATATAAGCGGCACTGAGTTCGTTGGAACTGGGTGCCGCTTTGTTTTTGTTCTTATCACAGAAGGGTGGTAAGGCACTACTTGATGTATTGCATAATGAGGTCAACGGCCTCGTCGATAGAGTGTCCTGCCATCGAGATGACTAAGTCGTAGTTGCGAGTGTCGTAGCGAGAAGTTTCCGCATATTTCTTCACATAGTTCTCTCGCATCTGATCCACCTTCTTGATGACTTTAAGAGCGTCCTCCTCATTGAGCAACTGCTTGCGCATCACACGCTCCACACGCTGTTCCATTGGTGCTTGAATCAAGACGCTCAGGTGGTTAGGATGATTGCGGAACACGGCAAAACCCAAACGACCTGCAATCACACATGATTCATCTGCGGCAATCTCCGTCAAGATTTTCTGTTCAGTGTCAAACATGTCCTCTGTGGTCAACACATCTGGCATCTCACCTGGGGTGAGGTCATAATACATCGTCTTTGAGGTCTTCTCTGCCAGCATGAAACTGCGAGCGAACTCAGCCCACCAACTGTGGTTGCGTCCTTTCAGATTTTCGATTTCCTCCACAGAGAGGTTATACTTTTTCGTCAGTGCCTTGATGAGCGCCTTGTCGTAGAACTGCACACCTAACTTTTCAGCCAGTTTCTCGCCGACCGTGCGGCCGCCACTACCCAACTCACGGTTGATGGTGATGACAAATTTTTCATTTTTGTTCATGATGAGTCAATTTATAGGTTTCTCGTTTCTTGGTGGCAAAGGTACACACTTTTTCTCAAATCAGCAATTATTTAGGAAATTTTTTGTTATTCTGTCCCATTTTGTTTTCTTTCCATCGCTTTACCACCCATTGATATCATCCATGTCAATCGCCCAGACTATCTGGATGTTTTTGGGAAAGTCAACAAAACAGGGAGCCGATTCTCACGAACCAGCTCCCTCCGAAATCAACCTAATCATGAAAAAGGTTCACTATTCACTTCGCCCAAAGGCGAGATTGTAGCCTTCTTTGACCGTCTCCAAGTCGGCGAAGGTGATGAACCGATCGCCGTTCTCCACCTTCGCCATTGCCCAGACCAGCCAGATGGCATCGCGTCGTTTCTCCTCAATCCAAGAGTCCACCACGATGAGGTCAGTCTCTTTCAGTCCTGCCTCCTTGCAGACTCTTTCGATGTAGGCGCGAGTGTTGTTGTGGTCATTGGGTGGTGCCCATCGGTAGATGATTTCTCGCACCGAATAGATGTGGTACTTGGTGTTGTAGGTCTTCAGGATGCGGAATGTAGCCCGATAACCGTACGCATTGCTCTGGAAGATGCAGAACTTGCCATCGTGACCTGTCTGACCTTTCCACAGCTGGTCACTCTTTCG
>JBGUMY010000433.1:0-2549 GCA_045117095.1 Bacteroidaceae bacterium
CTCCTCTGATGCCGAGAGAGTTGATGATGAAGCCAACACCTACAACAGCCAAACCAAGAATCATGGTGCTCTTGTAACCAATCTTGCTCATCAACAGTGAAAAGGGGATGGCAAGCGCATAGGCACCATAGAAGGCGGAATTGACGTATTGGCCTTGCTGGGCGTTAAGATTGAAAGCTTCTGAACAGAATGCAATCATGGAATTGTTCATCGTGGTCACGAATCCGATCAGGAAGCAGACGATGAACACAACAATCAATGCGAACGTGTAGTTCGGAGTTTGTTTTTGTGACATAATGTTTGTATTGATTAAAGATATTAGTTAATAGTCGAAAATACTACAATCCCTCGCCCATGCACGAATGCACGGACGAGGGGAATGCTATTTTATTCAACACCAAACTTGTAGATGGTCTTTTGGGTGTACTTTTCACCTGGTTTCAGAACCGTCGAGGGGAAGTATGGACGGTTGGGTGAATCTGGGAAGTGCTGGCACTCAAAGCAGATGCTGGAACGACGTGGGAACGTGGCACCATTCTGTCCTGGATAACCTGTTGCCCAGTTGTCTGAATACACCTGCACACCTGGTTCTGTCGTGTAGGTTTCGAGTGTGCGGCCAGATTTTGGCTCTGTGAGGCGCACAGCGAAGGAGAGTTCACCAACCTCTTTCTTGTTGAGCACGAAGCAGTGGTCATATCCTGCTCCATTCTTGATTTGCTCATTGTCTGCATCGATGTCCTGACCTACGGCTTTTGGCGTGCGGAAATCGAATGGAGTGCCATCTACCTTCAGAATCTCACCTGTTGGAATGCTGGTGTCGTCAATCGGAATGTAGAAGTCTGCGTTCATCTCCATGATTTGGTCTTCGATGCCTGGCGTTGGGTTGGCGATACCCTGAAGTGAGAAGAACGCATGGTGTGTGAGGTTGATGATGGTCTTCTTGTTGGTGGTCGCCAAATATTCGATAATCAGTTCGTTGTCGTCTGTCCACGTGAATTCGACGGCAATCTTCACTTCGCCTGTGAAACCTTCATGTCCGTAAGGGAGCTTGATGTCAAGTGTGAGATTTTGGTCACCAGCCTGATAAGCCTCCCACACTTGTGCGTGTAGTCCTGTTGGACCACCATGCAAGGCGTTAGGTCCATTGTTGATGGCCAACTGATATTCCTTGCCGTTCAAGGTGAACTTACCCTTTGCGATGCGATTGCCGAAACGGCCGATGAGGGTGGAGAGGTAAGGTTCTGGTGAGTTGATGACATCATCGATGTTGTCGTGTCCCTGAATGACATTGGCCACCTTGCCGTTCTTGTCTGGCACCATGATGGCGACAATGGCTCCTCCATAGTTGGTGATAGATACTTCGTAGCCGTCCTTGTTGACGAGCGTGTAGAGGTCTGTCTTCTTGCCTTTCACTTCTTTTTGGAAGTTCTCAGGCTTCAGACCACTGAGTTTTGGTTGGATTGTGCTCATACGCAATGAAAAGTTTATTCTAAGTTATATAGGTAATCGATTGTTGATTGTTGAGGCATCGAATTTCGATTCTCATTGCAAATTAACTGAAAATATTTTTACTAAACGAATATTCTGGCAATTATTTTCAAGTTTTTTGTTTTTTTGACATTTTATTTAACCTTTTATACCTGTAGAGAGCAAATCTGCAACAACAAAGCTGCTTCCACCGACATAAATGAAGTCCTTCGGATCTGCCTCGTTCAGGGCTGCTTGGTAGGCATCTTTTACGCTGGGATAACTCTTGCCTTTCAACCCATATTGGGTGGCCAATTTCTTGATTTCTTGATGAGGCAGGGCACGTTTCACACTGGCTTGGCAGAAGTAGTAAGTGGCTTCTTTCGGCATGATGGACAGCACGCCACTGATGTCCTTATCGTTCACCATACCAAAAACAATGCGCATGGTGGCTCCTACATTATTTATTTTAAAGAAGACTTTCTTCAACTGCTTCACAATCCAACGGAATCCACCGATGTTATGTCCTGTGTCGCACACTACTTGGGGTTGATGCTGCAAGGTTTGCCATCTGCCCATCAATCCGGTCATTTCACAGACTTGGGAGAATCCCCTCCTCACATCTTCATCCGAAATGTTGAATCCTCGTTCCTTCAAACGGCTTACAGCACAAAGAATCGTGTCTGCATTCTTGTATTGACAGAAGCCTCCAAGCTCTCCGTATATTTTCCCGTAATTCTTTGTCTGATAGTTGATTCCTCCTTTTTTGCTGAATCGATGCTTGATGACTTCCTGCTCTTCTTCTGCCCAATAAATGGGGGCATTCATCTCTTGTGCTTTTTGCTCAAACACAGGACGTGTTTCTTTCACTACCTCACCAATCACTACAGGCACATCCTGCTTGATGATGCCCGCTTTTTCTCCTGCGATTTTGGCTAATGTGTTTCCTAAGAACATCACATGGTCAAAGCTGATGTTGGTGATGACACTCACTTCTGGCGTGATGATGTTGGTGCAATCCAATCTTCCGCCTAATCCCACTTCCACCACAGCCACATCTACGCCTTGCTCGGCAAAGTACT
>JBGUMY010000434.1:0-7587 GCA_045117095.1 Bacteroidaceae bacterium
CCACAAAGGAAGACCATCGGCTTGCTCTTCTGACGCTTCTTATCACACCGCTTTGGATAGACTTTGTCGTTGAGACAGGTCTTGAGGAAAGCAATCTGGGGATCATCAGAAGCCAAGATACCCTCAGCAGCAGAAGCGGCATTCATACGTGCACCATAAGCTGAAGAGTGAATCTTGTCGAGGTAGAAGTGGTAATCGGTCTTCCAAGGACCATACTTCTCGAGTTTGGTGGCAGAGATGTCGTTAAGGTCGATAACAGGGACATTCATCTCTTTGCCAATAGCGAAGATGGCAGGGGTGAAATCTGTGAGCTTACGCTGGATGCGCTTTGGATTGTCTGGCTCATAGTCGTTACGAGGAGTAAGCGTGAAGAGAATAGGTGTAGCACCTTTGGCACGAATATCATTGATGAATCGGCGGGTGTAACCTCCAAAAGTGTAAACCATCTCCTGTTTCTTCGTTATCTTATTAAATATATAAGTCGAATCCTCGCGCACCTCAAGATGACCATCAGGACGATAGCTGGAACGGGCTCGAATAGAGTCTATAGGACCATTGTCGTTGTGACCTAATTCGAGGAAAACATAATCGCCCTTCTGAACGGCCTCCAATATAGGCTGCCAAAGTTGATTATAGAAGGTACGAGGCGAAGTGCCACCCAAAGCATGATTCTCGACAGTGATTTTTTTCTCATCGTAGTACTCGTGGGCATAAAATCCCCAACCCCATTGACCATTGTTGCCATTGCCCAATGTGCCAGTGCGCATGGTGCTGTTGCCCACTAAGAAAAGTACTGGATTGTTACCCCTACGACTGCTGCCTGGTACAGGACGCGCTTGATTGGCAATGTCAATGGAGTCTGCCGTGAGGTCTCTTACCCCATTGATGTCAATCCAGATGTCATGCTGAGCATGAAGGATTGAAATATTGAAGAATTGAAGAATTGAAGTTGTCAATAAGACGGTCAAAAACTTTTTCATACAGGTTAATCATTTAATGAGTTGTGTTTGTTGAAGTTCGTGCTCAAAATTAGGTGTGAAAACTCCTTTGCCCAGACTTTCCTTGATCTCGGCAGGCGTCCAAAAACGACCTCCATCAAGTTCATCTGAAGGGGATATCTCATCATCATAGATAGTCTTGAAGACGAAGACAAGTTCTTTTTCTCGTGGACTCTCGAAAACATACTGTGTGATACGTTCTGGCGTAAAATTGGTGATACCCAATTCCTCACGCACTTCACGAAGCAGCGCCTCGTCCACACATTCGCCCAAATCGACATGCCCCCCCACAGCAGTATCCCACTTGCCTGGCTGGATATCCTTCCACTCGGGACGTTTCTGCAAATAGAGCTCGCCATGACTGTTGAACACATGCAAGTGTACGACGGGATGGAGGAGTTTGCTTCCATTGTGACATTCACCTCGTGTAGCAGCACCTGTGATGTTGCCTTCTTCGTCCACGATAGGGAACATTTCTTGATTGTTATCTTTCATTGATGTTATTGTTCTAAGTGATCATTGTCAAGGAATCAAAAGCGAGGAATCACCATAGCTGAGGAAACGGAAATCGTGACTGAGCGCATAATCATAGACCTTCTTCCAGTCGCCTTTCAGGAAGGCTGATACTAAAAGCAGCAAAGTGGATTGTGGTTGGTGAAAGTTGGTGATCATGCGACGCACGATGTGGTATTCGTAACCTGGTGCGATAATGATTTGAGTAGAGGAATGAAGCACATCGAGGTGGTGCTTGTCCATGTAGGAGAGAAGAGACTGAAGAGAGTTGAGAGTTGAGAGTTGAGGGTTGAGAGTTTCGTAGGGCATCCATTGTGGAATGTGGAGGTCTTCTTTGCCTTGCATGGCGAGAAGGCCCATGTAGTAGAGGCTTTCGAGGGTACGAACGCTGGTTGTGCCCACAGCGATGGCTTCGCCTTCATGAGCAATCAGCTTCTCGATCGTCTGACGACGTACGGCCACATGTTCAGTGTGCATTTCGTGGTCGCCAATCTCCTCGCTTTTTACAGGTTTGAACGTACCTGCTCCCACATGAAGAGTCAGTTCCTCACGGTCAATCCCTGCCTTGTCGAGGGCATGAAGAACACGCTCCGTGAAATGGAGTCCTGCCGTAGGAGCAGCCACAGAGCCTTTGATTTTAGAATAGACCGTCTGGTAGGTGGTCTTGTCGCTCTCTTGGGTCTCTCGATTGAGGTAAGGAGGAATGGGTAGTTCGCCCACCGCATCGAGCAGTTCAGCCCAAGTGTAGTCACCATCCCAAGCAAATTCGATAATGTGTGATGTGCCATGCAGTCCTTTCCGTTCGCAGGAGAGAGTCATTTGTTCCCCATTGGGCATTTGGATTTCACGGTAGAGCTTACCCTCTTTCCATTTCTTCAGATTTCCCACCAAGCAGTACCACTGCACACTCCCTTTTTGCGAAAAGTTTAATTGGTAATCGTTGGGAAGGGCAGGTTCGAGGCAGAACACCTCAATGAGGGCACCAAGGCCAGATTCAGTAGATACCTTTCTGAAATGCAAACGAGCCTGAATGACCTTCGTGTTATTGAACACCATCAAGGCACCTGCAGGCAGATAATGGGGTAAGGACGTGAACACATCCTCACTCACCTCGCCATGTTGGTAGATAAGCAACTTGCTGCTGTCACGTTCTGCCAAAGGGAACTTGGCAATACGTTCATCAGGCAATTCGTAGTTGTAATCAGCAATATGTATATTCTTCGGATTCAATTTCTTGTGTATTTTAATCTTGGATGAATTGTACTTCTTTGAACTCGTAACGCACGATGTTTCCATTCTCAAATCGGAGGCATAGATGCCCAGTGGGTTCCACCTCTGTAATCTCAGCTATGAAATCGCCACGCACATCACGATAATGATGGAAGCCTTCACGTCGATAGAGGTGCTGTTTGTACATCTGTCTTACCTCTTCTTCCTTCTCCTCTGCCACCAGCGCATAAGATGCCTGAAAATGGCTGAGGATGGATGACAACACAGCTTCTCGATCATGCTCCTTGCCTGTCAACAGTCGCAACGAAGTAGGATTGGGCGCATCGCTCCTGAACACGGTTTGGTTGATGTTGATGCCCACACCGATGATGCAGTTGGCGATGTTCTTTCCTATCAAATCGCACTCAATCAAGGTACCACTGATTTTCTTATCACCCACATAGATGTCGTTTGGCCACTTCACTTCCACACCTTCCACTCGCTCAGCCAACGCATTACGCACAGCCACAGCCATACACTGCGACAACAGGAATTGATGCGAGGCAGGCACGAAGTCAGGATGGCACAATAGCGAAAACGTGAGGTTCTTGCCCCGTTCCGTTTCCCACGAGTTGCCTTGTTGACCTCGTCCCTTCGTCTGGTCATCAGCCACCACTAAAGTGAAACCAGGCAACGAGGAGGCTGAAATGACCTGCCCCGTTCCCTCTTCAGCCAACATCTCTCGAACGAACGAATTGGTGGAATCGACCGTGGGAAGATTGATACGTGAAATGCTCACCATAGTTTGCAAATTTTATGCAAAGTTAGTACAAAACACCTAAAAATGACCCCAAAACCATACAAATTTATCCTTCATGAAAGAAAAAATGGATTTTTCTTTGTGATTTTCACAAACTATTCCCTATATTTGTAGCCAATTCGCTGTTGAAATAGACTATAAGACTAAGTATTCACTAACCTATTTTAAAGGATATGAGGTTCATACGTATACTCATCATATTGCTGCTGATGGCATTCCCTTTATCGGTGCTTGCGCAATTTACCCATAGCAAGGCAGAGATAGAGGCGGTGTTGACTGAATTGGATAGCGCCATCGCCAACAAAAGCATTTATCAAGCCAGATGCCAAACACTCGCTGACAGCCTTTTGCGTGAAGTTAATTCCAGTCACCCCGACCAATATGTAAAAAAATGCAAGGAACTTTTCAATGTGCTATTTAGTTTTGATGGTCGTCAAAGTCTCAAGGTGTTGGAACGTATTCGAAAGACAGATCTGTATACAGAAGATGTCAATTTGCGCGCTTGGACGGATTTGAATGCCTCCTACATTTACGGTACGATGGGGCTTTACCACAAAGCCACCAACATCACCAATACGATGGACACGTTGGGATTGTCGAAAGAGGAGCGTGTGCAATACATCCGTACCTGTCGCGCCAATCAGGAAAAAATCTCCGAATATATGGCCGACATCAGTGTGGCTCAGGATGAGGAACATCAAATGATTGCCTATTACGATGAAATCATCCAATTGATGCCTCCAGGAAGTGAGCGCGATTTGGTCATGGCACAAAAAAGTGTTTATCTGAATCATCCCCAAGAGGCATTGAAAATCCTCACGACCATCATTCCTGATGCGAAAGGAAAAAGTCAAACAGCTATGAGCATGGCACTTGCCTCCGCTTATGACCAACTTAACGACCGTGATAACTATATCTATTATCTCGCACAGACATCCTTGAACAACATCAAGAGCGGTAACACCAGATACGAAGCACTGCCTTATCTCGTCTATGTTCTTTATGAAGAAGGCGACATTAATCGTGCCTATTCCTACCTGATGTGTACAATGGAAGATGCCAATACCTACCCCTCACGAATCCTTGCACTTGATGTATCCAAATACTTCCCTGTCATCAATTCCACTTATAGTGCCCAGAAAATGGATGAGGCAAAGATTGAGAAAACGAAACGAAATTCACTCATTGTCACTTTCGCCTTGCTCGCCTTGTCCATCGCTGTCGCCTTCTATTTGGGTTGGCACAGAAACAATGCCGCCGAAGAAAGAAAGCGTGCGGACGCCCTGCAAAAGGCACTCGACCAAGCCGCTATTGCTGATCGTGTCAAGACGGTATTCATTCAAAATATGCGACATGAGATTCGCACGCCACTCAATGCCATTATGGGCTTTGCGCAACTCATGTCCAACGACCTCTCCGACGAAGAACGCTCGCTTTACAACGGTTACATACAGGAAAGCAATAACCAACTGCTTTCCACCCTTGATGACATCATCGACGTAAGCAACATGGAAGTGGGCACTTTCAACTTCCACTTCGAAGACATCGACATCGACCAACTCTGCAACTCTACGATGGACATCACTCGTGAGCTTCTGCCTCCAGGAGTGGATTATTTTTACCAACCTTTTACCCCAGGGCTCACACTCCATTCCGATCCCAAACGTATCGGTCAAGTGCTTCACAACCTTCTCTCCAACGCTTGCAAGAACACGACCAATGGGCATATCACTCTCAGTGCAGCCCAACTCAAGGCCAGCGACAGCATCCAGTTCATCGTGACGGATACAGGCGTCGGCATTCCACCCGATAAAACAGATGTCATTTTCGAGCACTTTGAGAAACTTGACCATTATAGTCCTGGACTTGGACTTGGACTCTATGTGTGCCGTCTTATAGCACGTGCCTTAGGAGGCAATATCCAACTTGACACCCTCTATACCGATGGCGCACGATTCATCTTCACGGTACCTAATAACAAGACCGAAGAGGTTGTTGAGGATGTCAGCGAGAGCCTGCTTGAAAAAGCACGTCGACAAGCCGCAGAGACACACCCCATCAAAAACGAAAGTTAACCCTCCACACACAATGTCATGAATCTGCGACGCACGATACATTTGCTCCTCACATCACCTACCCGCGCCATCCATCGGCGCGGTTTTGGTGTACAATCCCCTTGGGCTTACGAACTGATCCGTGACGTACTTTTTGAGCCACTTCCCTATTACGCCTATCAGGAACAAAACTTGACCACTTCATTGCAACAGCAACTCTACCGCATTCGCAACCATTACCGCCACCAGCCCCTCATCATCATCGACGAGAAAGGCAGCACAGCCCATTCCCACTATCAAAAGGCTGTACAAACTGTCACCCCTGAAACGATACTCGTTGTCGAACATACTCACAACGAGAACGCGTCACTTTGGCAGCACATTATCAACGATCCACGTGCCATCGTCACCTTCGACATGGGGCAACGTGGAATGGTCACCTTCGACCCCAAACGCATCAAACAAAACTACCTCTTATGAAAATATATACCCGTACAGGCGATCAAGGCCAAACCTCCCTCGTCGGAGGACAACGTGTCAGCAAAACCTGTGCCCGACTGGAGTCCTACGGCACAGTTGATGAACTTAGCTCATACATCGGACTGCTCATCACCTATTGCACTCTCGATAGCGACATTCGGTTCCTCACCGAAGTACAGAACCAACTCTTTGTCCTTGGTGGTTACCTCGCCACCGACACAACTCAGCATGACGTGCGGCCTGGTAATATCGTCACCCCCATCATGATTGAAACCATCGAACAGGCCATTGATGACATCAATGCCCAATTGCCCCCTTTCAAGCACTTTATCCTGCCTGGAGGATGCCGTGCAGCAGCCGTCTGTCATGTCTGCCGCACCGTCTGCCGACGAGCTGAACGCCGCATTCTCGCCCTCAGCGAGGAAGGGGCAGACATCGACCCCAACGTGGTGGCTTACGTCAACCGCCTTAGCGACTACCTCTTCGTCCTGGCAAGAAAGTTAAATCTTGACACAAATTATCCTGAAATAATTTGGCAGAGAAATAAATAAACACTACCTTTGCACGCCAAAAGAAAGAACAACCAAAATCAAACAACAAAATATCATGTATTGGACACTTGAATTAGCATCAAAATTGGAAGATGCCCCTTGGCCAGCCACCAAGGAGGAACTCATTGACTACGCCACCCGCTCTGGCGCCCCTCTTGAGGTGATAGAAAACCTTGAAGAGATTGAAGATGAAGGCGATGTGTACGAAACCATCGAAGAAATCTGGCCTGACTATCCGTCCAAAGAGGACTTCCTCTGGGACGAGGATGAATATTAGGCATTATTCATATTTGTAACTAATTAAGAATTAACGAGGTGTGTGGATATGAATTATTTGCACACCTCGTTTTTATGTGCCTTTTGACGCATTTTATTCCTTCTATACTGATGTGACGGAGGAACCTCTGATTGCAGGCCGATACCTCGTCTATTCAGGGCCAACAGTCCTGTTGCTGATGGACGGAAAGGAAGTCTATCGTGCCTCTCAGTTCATTGATCTGGAGGAATTACAATTCAACATTAATCGTTACATCGAACTTCTCTGCCTATGACTCTCCCCAAATTCATCATAACAATTGATGGCTACTTCCGCCTTGGCATGGTCAACCAACATAAGCATCTGCTGAAGCCGGGTGACCAATGTATCGGTGGTGGGTACTACCACTTTGACTTTGTTTCCAATCGTATTCTCCTTGACAGGGAATCATACGACTTTGGCCGTCCCAAATGGCATCTGCTGGAAACATTAAAGGTTCCTTCTACCTATCGTGGCATGCGAATCGTCTATTCGTATGATGATGGCTTCCATGATGATTTCAACGTCAGCGAAGAACTGAATATCGAATACTATGACTGACTACGATTCCATATGGCGCACACAGGATGAGATCAGAACGGTTGTGAATGCTGTTCTGGGAGAGTGCATCTGGAATCTCAGTTACAGCGAACGGCGGATGGCCATT
>JBGUMY010000435.1:0-1800 GCA_045117095.1 Bacteroidaceae bacterium
CGAAGTGGGCATCTACACCCAGGCGAACAAGTGGAATATGATGGGCGCATCCACCATCACGGGTATGGTGCAAGGCGTGGCACAACCTACGTTTGTGGAAGTGGGTGATGACCTCGAACGCTTACGAAGAGCCTTCTCCAAGATGCTGCGCTTCACCTCGTTCGTCTCCTTCCCCGTGATGTTCTGTCTGGCGCTGGTCGCTCCAGAGTTCATCGTCACGCTCATCAAGGAGAAGTGGCTTCCCTCTGCCCATCTGATGCAAATCCTCTGCATCGGTGGTGCATTCCTCCCCATCGCCACCCTCTACTTCAACCTCATCATCTCACGTGGCAAGTCTGATGTTTATATGTGGAACGTCATTGCCCAGGGATGTACCATCCTTGGAGCCATCCTTATGATTCATGGCATTCCTCATTCCTCATTCCTCATTCCTCATTCCTCATTTCTCGTTCCTCATTCCATCACCTTGATGGTTCTCGCCTACGTCCTCATCATCATTCTGTGGACAGGCATTTGGCATCGTTTCCTCTATCAGGAAATCCGTTATCCTTTCCTTTCGGCGCTGAAGGACATGCTCCCCTTCCTCCTAATTGCTGCTGCCACGATGCTCATCACGTGGTTTGCCACCCGTTGGATCGAGAACCTCCTCATCCTGCTCCTCGTCCGCATTCTCCTCGCTGCTGTCCTCTATCTTGGCATCCTCTGGCTTTTCGGAGCCAAGATTTTGAAAGAATGCATAAGCTACCTCTTCAAGAAGAAATAGCCCTGTTTCCTGTACCTTTTCACCCTCTTCTTGACGATGAGGCATCCTCTTCTTGACGATGCCCTTCCCTCTTCTTGAGGCTTGTTTTCTTTGTACACAACGTCAGCAAAGACAAAGTCCCCCCGTCAAACGTTGGCTGGAATCATAGGGCTATTCATGCTTGAAAATAGGGCAATTGCAAACTCCGACTTTACAATTGGCATATCCCCCACTTTTTAACTATTTACATATATTACTATAAATCATATAGTTGACTGATTACTCATAGGAGTATTGATAACTTTTTTGAAAAAAAATTAATAAAAAGTGGGGAATTGTGGGGAATTTGTGTAAATTTGCACATTATTTATAAGTATTGGCCTCGAAAGGGGCTGAAAATCAGAGAAACCTGAAGAGTTGAAGAAAAAAAATTAAAGAAAATATGATTGCACGATTCATAGGTGACTATCCAGCCAAGACGGATTCGAAAGGTAGGGTTTTCCTGCCTGCCGCCTTCAGGAAGGTGCTTGATGCAGAGGAGGTGAAAAACCTCGTGCTGCGCCAAGATGTCTTCCAAAGATGTCTGGTGCTGTACCCTGAATCGGTATGGAACACCCATCTTGATAGCCTGCGTGCGAGAATCAACCCTTGGAACAGCAAGGAGCAGATGATGTTGAGAAAGTTTGAGGCTGACGCAGAGCCGATTGAATTGGACAAGAGTGGCCGTCTGCTGATTTCGAAGCGGAAATTGCAATATGCTGGCATCGAGTCGGATGTTCGTTTTTTGGCAATGGTGGACAGAGTGGAGATTTGGAGCAAGCAGGCTTTGGAAGAGGTGATGAAGGATGCGGACAGCCTGGGCGAAGAACTGGAGAGCATGTTTGGACATGAGTAGCTTGGGGTTTAGAGTTTAGGGTTTAGAGTTTGGAGTTTAGAGGATTCATAGATATGGTTGAAAGTGAGATGACATACCACGTACCGGTGCTGTTGAAGGAGAGCGTGGACGGGCTGAACATTGGGAAAGGCGGTTGTTATGTGGATGTGACATTTGGAGGCGG
>JBGUMY010000436.1:0-3181 GCA_045117095.1 Bacteroidaceae bacterium
GGGTCGTCATGAAGGTGAGGCCTTCTGTCATGGGACTGTTGAAGTAGTAGTACTTGGGACGGTAGTCGAGGAGGTTATCGATGGCGAGGGTCCAGCGGAAGGCGGTGCCGAAGCGTTGGGTGGCGGAGAGTTTCCAGAGGGTATAGGCTGGATATTTCACGGTCTTGGTACCCTCGGAAATGTCGTAGTAGTTCACGTATTCCTGACTCTTCACGCTGGAAAGGAAACGTCCATTGAGGGAGAGACGCAGTCCGTAGCGCCGTGTGAACTGCTTGTCCCAATCAGCCCGTGCCGTGAGGGAGTAGTGTCGGGCTGGGATGTATTGGTTGTTCACCGTGTTGCCGTTCTTGTCATGGGGAATGTGCTCGTTGGTGTAGGCATAGGAGATGCGTGTACTCAGGCCATTGTCCCATCGTGCTTGAGCAGTTGCCTCGGCACCATAGATGGAGTAGGTGTCAAGATTGATGTAGTTGAGGTATAATTGAGTGCTCTCTTGCCCCTTGCCTCCTGCCCCTTGCCCCTCTAAATAGTGGGGCACTCCCGTGGCGATTTTGTTGCGCACATGATTGTAATAGGCGGAGAGGGTGAGGTTGTAGTGGCTGTCGGTGTAGTCGGCGGAGGCGGTGAAGTTGTGGCTCACTTCTGCCTTCAGGTTGGGATTGCCTCGGACGGTCCAAATGCCCGCCATATCGAAGTCGTAGTATCTCTCTTTGAGCGATGGGGCACGGAATCCCATGCCATAACCGAAGCGGAAGTTTAGAGTTGAGGGTTTGGAGTTGAGGGTTAAGGGTAGGGAGTAGCGTGCTGAGAGTTTTGGGGTGAAGCGGGATTCGTTACCTTTGGAGAAGTAGTCATAGCGCAGAGCACCCACTACCTCCCATTGTGAATCGATGAGCCAGTCGTATTGTGCGAAGGCATCGACGACACGTTGGTCGTAGGTTTCCCCATCGAGGTTCTTGTGCATCAGGTAGTCGTACATGTAATCGGTTCCGACAGTGAGGATGTCCCCTCCCTGGAGGTTGTGGCTGTACACACCGCGCACGGTGTTTTGCGAGTTACTGTAGTTTCGTGTCATTTTGTCTGTTAGATGATAACTAACAGCTTTGTCATACTGGTCGAATGTATAAGAGATTTCGAGGTGGTCGTTGCGGGTCATGTCCCATAGTCCACGAAGACCTGTTGTATAGTTGTGGTAATATTCAGGTGCTTGGGGGTCTCTTGGCAAGTAGCGCATGAATAGGCCGAGACGACCTGTGAGTTTCAAGTTTGTTGTAGGTCTGATGACGAGTTGCTCTTTTAGGCTTACGATGTCTTGGCTATACACTTCGTTCACTATTTGTGCAGCAGGGTTTGTTCCGTTCTTTGGATGGAAACCATCGTTCAAATTGTTGTGGAGGGTTATTGTGTTCTGCCAATGTTTTTGGTTTAATCCCCAAGAAAGATTCGATCGATAATTACGCTTTTCTAAATGTGTGTTGTAGTTGAGAGTCCAAGGCCGGGTTCCCTCCTTTGTGATGAGGTTGATGACACCGCCCCCAGCATTACTGCCATAGAGTGCAGAGGATGCTCCCTTCACAATCTCAATGCGTTCTATATTTGCCATGTTCAGACGGGTGAAGTCAATATCGTCGAGGATCTCACCTGCCATACGTTCACCATCCACAAGGAAAAGGACGCTCTGACCTCCGAATCCACTGAAATTCAGGTGGAGTTGTTGGTTCATGGCATACGAGAACTCCACCCCTGGCAACTCTTGCTGCATCAAGTCCACCACATTGGTGGCATCCACCTTCTCAATATCATCCGCTGTGATGATTCGTGTCTGTATCGGCACATCCTTCAGCAACTTAGGGGTGCGGGTGCCGGTGATGACTACATCGTTGAGCCATTGGGTGGAGTCGGCTTGCTGTGCAGAAAGGCTGAGAAGGGGAGTGAAAGGGGAGTTAAAGAGAATGGAAAGGACAATACCTTGCCAACAGCAAGACATACGTCCCTTTAACTCCCTTTTCAATTCCTTTCTATTCCTTGCCATTCCCTTCATCTTAATACGGATATTTGTAGTTGATAGTCAGGCAGCACTTGGTGCCCTTCTCGTTCATGTGGTTTGCCAATTGGAGGGCAGCATGAGTGCCATCTGCAAATCGTACAATGAAGATATGGGAATTGAGGGTGAAGAGGGGCGGCATGGGGGGGATGTCCACCCGAAGCCACGACGACAACACCTTGTTCAGCTTGATGCCTTGACTGCCGATGAGGCCTTGTAGCATCTGGTCTTGCACCGTCCACACATCCTGCTCGTCCCACTCGTCAGCTGTAAAGATGGAGTCTTTGAATGCCTCGCTGCTGGCGGGTAGCTGCTCCATGAGTACGTAATTGGTTTCCAAGACCTTTCCGCCATTGGTACGAACATTATTCCGATGCACGGCAAAGCTCCATTGTGCCGGTTCGGGTTGAGGCTCGGTGGGTCGGAAACCCTCATGCCGATAGTTGGACAGTCCTTCGCCGAACACATCGTACCAGTAGGTGTAGATACCGGGGGAGTTGAGAGTGGAGAGTTGAGAGTGAAGAGTGGAGGAATCGGATGGAGTCTGCTCTGACAAGGGTATGTTCATCGTCACGAATCCCTTCCCCACATCCTTCAAGTCGATGTAGTGCCAATCCGCCCAACTCGAAGCATCCACATACAGCTGGTTCTGTGTGGTTGGCGGCGTGTCCGCAGGGTCGTCATACAGGTTGCCTAACACATCTTTACAGGCTGAGAGCGATAACATCGCCCCCAGCCAGTAAATGATATGTAGTCTCTTCGTCATGGATTGGCTCACTTCTCGTTCTCTTCTGTAGTTCCAGACTTGAAAACGGAATGGATAGAATGTGGCATGTTGCCCAGTTTGAACTCGTTGGTCACTTGAATACCATCTTTTGTGTCTTCTATCAAGACATAGCTTTCTTCGCCGAAACTATAGTCGGCATCATTTTGCCCCATCGCGAAGTGTACGGACAATCCGTCGTTGCCGTATTGACGATAGAAAGCTCCCTTCTTTTCATCATAGGCGATGTTTTTGATGATGAACTCTCCGAGAGTGAGGCTATTATGCATCATGGGCACTTCCAATGAATACTCTGGCGAGAAAAGGTTGATGGTGCCATCATCGTTGACAGTAATCTGGTAGGTAATGGTTGT
>JBGUMY010000437.1:0-3538 GCA_045117095.1 Bacteroidaceae bacterium
TCATACCTCTCCCTCTTCCTGACAATTGCCTTGATCGTCCTGAACTTCATTTACCTTCACAGCATGGCGCTGTTCATCGTCTGTGGACTCCTGTGGATTCTTACTGGGGGACTCTTCCTCCGTCTTTATATCATACGCCACCCGTCAAGGGAAATGAGCCGCACACAGCTGGTGTGGCAGTCCATTCGTGCCTCCCTGAAGCAGCATCTCTTGGCCTATTGGACGCTCTCCTTAGGAGTTTTCACCGTGTTTGCCGTGGGGTTGAACCGTCCTGATTTCAGTCAGGAGGTTCAGGCAACAGGAGGTTATCAGTTCTATGTGGATAGCCGCGTGCCCATTCAGTATGACCTCAACAATCGTGCTGTCCGTCACAAGTTATCACTTCAATCATTGCCCGATAGTACATACTTCCTCAGTTTTTTGCGCCACACCCAAGATGAGGCCAGTTGTCTCAACCTCAATCAGGTCAGCACACCCACCGTTCTTGGCGTTGATCTTGTGGCTATGGAGCCTTTCGGCCTCATCTCTCGCTCCTTGCCCCTTGCCTCTTGCCCCTCCATCTACATCGATGAGGAAGCCCTTTTGTGGAGTCTGATGAAGTCGGTGGGTGACACGCTCATCTATCAGAACGAGCAGGGAGAAGACGTGCCTGTGGTGATAGCTGGCACTTATCCTACAGGGATATTCCATGGAAATGCCATCATGTCATCAGAGGATTTCCGTCGTTTGTGGCCCAAGGAGAGTGGGGTAGAGGTGCTTTTGGGAAAATCTTCCCGTCCAGCGGAGGCTGCCGAGATTCTGGCTATGGCCATGAGCGAATACGGCCTCAATATTCAGACTGTGGAGGAACGTATCAAGATGTTTTTCGAGGTGACCGAGACCTATCTCATCATCTTCCTGACCTTGGGCGGATTGGGCTTGCTGTTGGGAGTGTTCAGCCTGATGATTATCGTGCGTAAGAACATCACAGCGCAGACAGCGACCATCCAGCAATACCGCACGATGGGCTTCGGCGCTCCATTGATTCAAGATATCCTCCTTCGTGAGAACCTCCTTGTTCCGCTCTATGCCGTTTTGGTCGGTGCCGCAGGGTCGGTCATCAGCATCAGCGCCAATGTGGGGGGAGCAGGTCTTGCCACGCTCCTGTTGGCATTCGCAGGACTCATCGTCCTCTGCCTCTTATTATATTATGGTATAAAGTTCATGATTATTCAATCCATTAACAATCAACAATCGATATGAAACGTGCTTATTATTTACTATTCACTCTTTCATTTTTGACCTTTATGGGTATTCAAGCCCAACAGGTCGATTTTCGGGGAGTCAACCATTGCGGCATCTATCCCAATGAGAAGAACCTCCTGAAGGAATGGCCTCAGGAAGGTCCCGAGAAACTTTGGGTAGTCAACGATGCAGGCAAGGGTAACTCCAGCGCTTTGGTCAGCGATGGATTCATCTATACAGCTGGTCTCACTGAGGACGAGCAAGAGGAGCAGTTGACCTGCTACAAATTGGATGGCACCAAGGTATATCAAGTGACATACGGACATGCATGGACAAAGTCCTATCAGGAGACACGTTCCACGCCTGTCATCGACAATGACCGTCTCTATATGGTCAGCAACATGGGTGAATTGGTTTGCCTCAATCGGGCTGACGGAAAGATTCTTTGGACGATTGACTATTGGAACAAGTATGGTCTCTCTCCCAACGATCAGGGCATCTGTGAACATCCGTTGATTGATGGCAACAAGGTTATCGTTACCACCTGTGGCAAGGAAATCTGCATGGCCGCTTTCGACAAACGGACGGGTGAAGTGATTTGGGAAACCAAGGGCTTTGGTGACAATGCCACCTATTGCACCTCCCGAATTATCGAGTGGAACGGACATCGACAAGTCATTGGAGGAACCGAGATGCACGTCTTCGGCGTCGATCCTGAAACGGGCAAGATGATTTGGAACGATAGCCAATGGACGCCAGACCCAGCCACGAAGCGATGGCAGAACTCCATGATTAACAGTCCCGTCTTCTACAAGGGCAAGCTCTTGGTCAGTTTGGGCGATGGTCATGGATGCACGATGTATGAGATGGCTGATGACCTGTCCGCTGTCAAATTGCTCTGGAAGAACAAGGAGATTGACCTCTACATGGGGGGCATGATTGAGATTGGCGGCGTGGTCTATGGCAGTACAGGCAACAAGCACAAATGGGCAGCCCTCGACATCGAGTCAGGCAACGTGCTCTATCATGAGCCTTGGGATGGAGGAAAAGGACGTGGCGCGCTCATCATGGCCGACGATATGTTTTACATGTTCGATGAGCGTCGTGGCACCATGGGATTGGCTCGCATCAATCCTGAGAAACTCGATGTCGTGAGCGAGTTCCGCATCACCGATGGCTCCGGAGCCTGTTTCTCACATCCCACCATTTTCGATGGCATCCTGTATGTCCGTCGCGGTCCCGCCCTCATTGCCTACAACATCAAGAAATAGAATTTATTCAAACATAAATCATTTTACAAACAAAGCGTATGAACAAAAAGTTTTTTACTTTGCTCCTGAGTGCAGGCATTTGCACAGGAGTGTTGGCACAAGTGACGCCCTACGGTTGGCGTGGTCCAGAACACAATGGTTATTATCCCGACGAGGGGCTTCTGGCCGAGTGGCCTGAAGAGGGTCCCGAACTCGTCTTCGAGACCAGCGATGCAGGGAAAGGCTATTCGTCTCCGCTCGTGGTGGGCGACCGAGTACTCCTCACAGGCATGAACGAGGAGGAGAACGAGGAGGTGCTGAATTGCTACAACCTCAAGGGCGAGAAGCTCTACACGGTCTCCTACGGACATCCTTGGAAGCAGTCTTATCCAGAGACCCGTACCACTCCTGCTGTGGTCGATGGCAAGGCCTACGTGGTCAGCGGCATGGCCGAGGTAGTCTGCATCGACATCAGCGACGGCACGATTCTTTGGTCGGTCAATGCTGGCGAGAAATACGAGCGTCAGACAGGCATGTGGGGCACCTCTGAGTGTCCGCTCGTCTATGACGATAAGGTCATCTACACCCCTTGCGGCGAACAGACCACGATGGTGGCGCTCAACAAGGACACAGGCGAGGAGATATGGAAGAGCGCACCCATCGGCGAGAAATCGGGTTATGTCTCTCCCATCATGATTGAGTACAAAGGCAAGCGCCAGATTGTGGGTTCCACCTCACAGACAGCCTTTGGCGTCAATCCCGACACCGGCGAAATCGAGTGGACGTTCGACGATTGGGGACCTCGACACACCGGCAAGCCCGGACGCTTCGACAACATTGCCCCCAACTCAGCCCTCTACAAGGACGGCAAGATTTTCTTCTGTCATGGTTACGACATCAACGGTTTCCAGATTCAGTTGGCTGATGACCTGAAGAGCGTGACCTGCGTTTGGCGCACCGAAACCCTCGACACCCACCACGGAGGTTATGTGCTGGTCAATGGCAAAATCTATGGTTCCAACTGGATCAACAACAACGACGGAAACTGGTGTTGCATCGACTGG
>JBGUMY010000438.1:0-4716 GCA_045117095.1 Bacteroidaceae bacterium
GTTCACATTGGCCGCCCAACGCATGAAGTGGTCAACCGCACACTGAGGACGGTAGGCATCATAGATTTTCAGACGGTAGCCCATGGCTTTCAAATCATCACTCACAGCACGAAGGCTGTCAGCAGCACGTCGAGAGAACAAAGCCGTGGGCTCTTCATAACCATCAATGCGGGTACCTACGAAATTGTAGGTGCTATAATAACGGATTTCCAGAATGACATCAGGCACCACATCAGTGATATTGACGAAATCCTCCGATGAATCGGGCGACACATTGGGAATAGGCGAAAGTGCAACCTGATCCTTCAACTTGCTGTATTCCTTCTTGGCTGCAGCCATCAACTTTTGGAATTCCGCATCGTTATGCAGACGCACCAAAGTACAGGCAGCAAGCAAACGACCAGCCTGAATATCGCTGGCATAGTGGAATCCCAAGATGGCACGGCTGCGACCATATTCATATCCTCTCGTCAAGATGGCGTTTTGACAATTGGGCATCACCTCTACCAACGTCAGTGCAATGCCCCATCCCAAGATGGAATGGGATGATGGATAACCAGACGTGGTAGTGTATTGCTCATCCAGTTCAGGCATGGCTGAAGATTCATTCATCTTGGCAAAAGGACGTTTGCGGAAGCCTGTGGATTTTAATTCTCTGGAACAGTGGTAAAGTTCGTCATAGGCTTTGCTGACCAAAGCGGTGATGGCAGGTGTAGTCTCTTCGCTCAACACGAGACCCACACAGGGTGTGTAGGTATGGAGGAAGTCGACCTTTTCGCATCCGACATCGGCCAATGCCTGCTTACCCCGACCCGTATCACGTTCATACTTGGTTGTCCAATAGTAAGTCACATCATTATAGAAACGATAGGAATCGGTGTCGATAGGGGCATCAAGAATCTTTTCCCCTTTAGGATAACCCACATCCAACGTTTTCGATTTGATACCCTTGATACGGCGATATTCGGCACGAGCCTCCTCTAGGTCTTCCTGATATTCAAGCGAAGTGTGCATTAATGCCATCGCAGCCGATGCCGTGAGATAACCTGCATCCACATCGCTCTGCCAATGGGCTCCCACAATCACTCGGCTCTGTCCATATTCGAACCCACGTCTCAAAATCGTGTCTTGGTATTCGGGTGCCATCTCTGCCAAAGCCAATGCTGTACCCCATCCCAGTCCTGTGTGACCAGAGGGATAAGAACCATTATGGCGCAAATCTTTCTCGTTGTCAAATTCACTGTCCACACGTTCGTTCATCTGAGCAAAGGGACGAACACGCATATATTTGCGCTTTGCCTTGCTCGTCGATTTGTTACCCGTTTCTCCAGCCCTTTTGATAAAGCGCCAGATGGCAGGTGTAGCCTCCTTGCTGATGGTCATCTCCATCGCTTCACCAAATACAGTGGCCATGCGGGTCGTACCATAGAGCGATTCCCAATTCGCCTGCTTACCACGTGGAGTATTGCGAATCGATTTTCCCCATACCCACTGCATATAGTCATCCACAAACAGCACACTCGTCGTGTCGGGAGGTGCGGGCAGATAGATACACGCATTGGGAAGTTCATCAGAACTAAAATAAGGTGTATCCTTCTTTTCCTTCTTATTTTGAGCATTGACGCTCAATGTGCCGCAACAAAACAGGATGGCGGTCAGCATCCATAAAGTCTTTTGTCTCATGTCAATCGTCTATTTCGTGATTGTGAATCCATATCCAAAACAGGTGGTCAATTTCCACATTTCGGGGGCAAAGATACAAAATCCTTTTGACATATTCTTCTATCCAATTACACATTTTATATATATAGAAGAGAAAAATGAAGTCCGAAATATAAAAAACACAGCAAGAGAGATAACGCTCTCAAATTTTTTATATACCTTTGCCAAAAGAATCCACTATATATTCCATGTCCCAACACTACGACCTCATTGCCCTTGATTTAGACGGCACACTGGTGAGAAGCGACCAAAGCATCTCGCCCCACACCATCAACACGATTATTCGTGTTCAGCAGATGGGTGTGAAAGTTGTTATTGCTTCTGGACGTCCTACATTTGGCACGGCTCATGTGGCTGATGCATTACACTTGGAAGACTACCAGGGCTATGTGATGAGTTACAATGGCGGTGAGATATACAACTGGGGAACGAAAAAACGGATGCATGCCCAAGCCTTGGACAAAACAATCATACCTTATTTGTATCGTTGTGCTCAAGCACATGGCATGCCCATCATGACCTACATCGGCAAGGAGGTGGTGAGCGAGGTGACAGACAATGAGTACATCTGCTATTCGTCAATGCGCAACCGAATGCCCATTCGTCAAGTAGCTGATTTTGTGGCAACGGCACAGAGCACAGACATCGTGAAGTGCATCATTGTAGGTGAGCCTTCTCTCCTACCCGCTTTGGAGACCGAGATGCAAGAATCCTTGCAGGGCAAAGCTGGTGTATTCCGCAGTGAACCATTCTTCCTCGAAGTTGTACCGATGGGCATTGACAAAGCCAAAGGACTTGGAATTCTGCTTGACAAGATTGGAATGCCCCAAGAAAAGCTCATCGCATTCGGCGATGGTTACAACGATATCCCCATGCTGCAATTCGCTGGTCTTGGTGTAGCGATGGGCAATGCAAAAGAGGAGATAAAGAAAGCCGCCGACATGGTTGCCCCAAGCAACAATGACGACGGCGTGGTTAATGTATTAGAAAGTCTTATTCTTCGTCCTCTGGATAAGCCTTGTTAATGGCTGTGAGGGCATTCAGTGTCTTCGGGAATCCGATGTATGGAAGCATACCCGTGAGCACGGCCACCATTTCCTTCTTGCTGATCTTCATGTTTTTGCAGCCAAAGCCATGTTCTTCAAGCTGTGGCTGTGCAACACCCATCGATGCGAGCAGACAGAAGGTGACAAGTTCACGATGTTGCATGTCAATGCCATTACGGGTGTAGAAATCACCAAAACAGAAACTCTCAAGGAATTCCACGATGTGTTCCTGACCCTTTGGCGCAGTCTTTTCCTTCTTTTCCGCAGTGCCTTCACCAAAAATACCATCGATGTACTCACGTCCCTTCTCACGACGATTTTCAATAGTAGTAGTGCCTTGATCATCAAGTGGCAACTTGATGTCATTGTCTTCGAACACCTCGTTCATCTCCAGCAAGAAGTCAATCATCTTAGAGAATCCCACATAGGGAACAGTCTGGTAGATGACCTCACGGATTTCGCGTGGTTTCACACCCACATTCAGACACACATCCACGTACACTTTGAACTGCCTCATGGCGTTGCAGCCAATGGTGCTGGCCAAGATGCACATGCAACGTGTCTTCTCCAACACAGGCTCCTCTGTCAGCTTGAGAGCCTCGTCGAAGGCGAAGTTATCGAATATCTGTGTCAATTCGGGGTCACGCTTCAGCGTGTTGACCGAATTACGCTGCGAGAAGAGTTTGCGAATCTGCTGTCTCGCATAGTCACTAATCTTAATTTCTTTCATGGTTGTTTTCAGTTTTGATAAATTGATGTTGCAAATATAAGGCTTTTTTCAATGAGAACGAACAATTTTGCATTTTTTTCACTTTTTTTTATGCTTACAAGGCATTTCGGGTGGCATTTCGGGACGAAACGGACACCTTTTCGCCTTTTCTTTTTTTCGTTTCAAGAATTTGACGTACCTTTGCACCATCCTATTCAAGGATGCATCAAACAGAAAATCCACATCTATTCTACAAAGAATATGGGTACCACAAAAAACAACGAAAAGAATAACAATACAACCGGTGTGAACAAGGTCCTCAAAGTGTGCTGGATCATTACAGGAGTCATCATCTTCTTGATGTTTTTCAGCGTATTTGCCATCTCGCAGGGATGGCTCGGCAAACTTCCTCCTGTGAGCGACCTTCAGAATCCTATCAACAAATATGCTTCACGCGTCTATTCTGCCGATGACAAATTGATTGGCACCTGGAGCTATGCCAGCGAGAACCGTATGATGATACCCTACGATTCACTTCCCGAGAATCTCGTGCATGCTTTGGTGGCGACCGAGGATGCCCGATTCTACGACCATTCAGGCATTGACATGAAGGCCATCGGACGTGCTGTTGTGAAGCGTCTGATGATGGGACAACGCAGTGCTGGTGGTGGTTCGACCATCACTCAGCAGTTGGCCAAGCAACTCTATTCGGATGTGGCAAAGACAGATGGTGCACGCATGATGCAGAAACCCATCGAGTGGTTCATTGCCGTGCAGTTGGAACGTTACTACACCAAGGAAGAAATCATGACGATGTACCTCAACTATTTCGATTTCCTCTACACAGGTGTAGGTATCAAGAATGCCAGCCGCACGTACTTTGGCAAGAACCCCATCGACCTCGACCTGAACGAATGTGCTATGTTGGTGGGTATGTGCAAGAATCCATCACTTTACAATCCTTATCGCAGGGAAAACGGACAATACATAACCAGCGAACGATGTGTTGAACGCCGCAATGTGGTGCTTTCCCAGATGGAGAAAGAGGGTTACATCACCCATGAGGAGATGGAAGCCGTGAAGGCACAACCCCTCAAAGTGCTTCCCAGACCCAAAATCACTTCCCACAAAGAAGGTGCCGCTCCTTACTTCCGTGACCACTTGCGTATCATCATGATGGCGAAACGTCCTGAACGTAGCCAATATGCATCTTGGCAGGGACAGCAATATCATGACGAT
>JBGUMY010000439.1:0-5776 GCA_045117095.1 Bacteroidaceae bacterium
CCCAAAGTGGGAGATACGGATTCTGAGCCGACGCTGTGAGGGCACAGAATGAGAAAAGAATCGAAAAGAGTTTCTTCATTGTTCTTAATAATAATATAATAATGTGAAAAATGTTTGTGTTAATGAGTAAGAGTGACGATCTGACCAGCCACAACAGGCATCTCGTATTCATACACGCCATCATGAGAACCCAGCTGAGTCAGACCCTTGGCTGAGAGTGTGTCCTTACAACGAAGACGGAGTGTACCATCCTGTTGAGCCTTAATAGTAGCTTTGGTCAGTGTGTTGTTAGCCCAAGCAACGCTGACTTCATAACCTCCACGAGCACGAAGACCAGACACACTACCCTCTTTCCAAGCATCAGGAAGCGCAGGAAGAAGATGGATGGCAGGACGTTGAGCCGTGATGGGGTCACTCTGCATCAGCATCTCAGCAATACCCGCTGTGACACCAAAGTTACCATCAATCTGGAATGGTGGATGAGCATCGAAGAGATTTGGGAAAGTACGTCCATTGGGATATTCACGTTCCCTACCCTCGTTAGGCAACAGACGCAACATATTGCTGATAATCGTGAAAGCATGATTGCCATCCAACATACGAGCCCAGAAGTTGGTCTTCCAACCCAAACTCCAACCAGTAGCTTGGTCACCACGCTGTTGGAGCGTCACCCCAGCAGCTTTCCAGAGGTCAGGTGTCGTGTAAGGAGAAATCTGATTGGAAGGATACAAGCCATAGAGATGGGAGATGTGACGGTGTTCATCACGTGGATCATCCAAATCCTCACGCCACTCCTGAAGTTGACCATACTGGCCCACCTTCATCGGAGGAATCATCGAGATAGCTCGCTGAAGCTTCTTCTGGAAATCAGCATCCACGTCAAGAATCTGAGCAGAAGCCAAAGCCTGAGTGAGCACATCGCGCACAATCTGATTGTCCATCGTACAAGCAGCACAAATGGTGGACTGCTTACCTCTGCCTCCATGTTCAGGAGATGTGCTGGGAACTACCAAGAGTTCCCCATCACGCTCCACCATGAAATCAAGATAGAACTCAGCAGAACCCTTCATGACAGGATAGTATTCACGCAGGAAATCTTTGTCAAGCGTGTATTGATAATGTTCCCACAGATGAGTGGTCAACCAACCACCACCATTGGGGAACATACCCCAAGTGGCACCATCGATAGGACCAGCAATACGCCAGAGGTCTGTGTTGTGATGGGCTACCCAACCACGACAACCATACATGACACGAGCCGTTTCAGCACCTGTCTCGCTCAAGTCTTTCGTCATCGTGAAAGGAGGTTCAGCCGTTTCAGAGATATTGCACACCTCAGCAGGCCAGTAGTTCATCTCAGCATTGATGTTGATGGTGTATTTGGAATCCCATGGAGCATTGCGCTTGTCATTCCACACACCCTGAAGATTGGCAGCCTGACCACCCTTCTGCGAAGAAGAGATGAGAAGGTAACGACCATAGTTGAAGAGCAAAGCCACCATACCCATGTCGGTACTGCCATAGAACTTGTCAAGACGTTGGTCTGTAGGCAGTTGACTGTTCTCAGAAGAGGTCAAAGTCAGATTGACACGATTGTATTGTTGCTGATAGATGGCCAAATGACGCTTCAGCAACTGAGCAAAGTTCATGGTCTCAGCAGCAGAAAGGAACTGTTCGTTCTTCTTGGCAGCATCGCCAGAAACATCATGGTAGTTGACGAAGTTGGTGGCACCAGAAATGTAGAGGGTAACTTCTGTAGCACCTTCCACCTTCAAGGTCTCACCATCCACCTTCACCGTACCATCAGCCTTCACATCTGTACGGCATTGAGCTGTCAAAGCAGCAGGAATCCCTTCCTGTTCCACACCCTGAATCGTCGCCGTCAAGGTTTTCCCCTCAGCCTTCACAGTAAGTGGGAACTGACACTTATGAGACAGGACAAAGTTCAAAGCACTTTTCTTACTGGCTTTCAGATTCACGACAACCACACCATCAGCCAAAGAAGCCATCACACGACGGGTGTAAGTCACCTGATTGTACTGATAAGAAGTGGTGTTGATACCCGTCTGAAGGTCGAGCTCACGCACATAATCCTTGACTTCCTTATGACCAAAGTTCAGATTGAGACTGCCCAAGGTCAAGAAACGCATGCCATGAGGACCTTTGATGAAATCACGGTTGATGATGTCTTCGGCTTCCTTTTCCTTGCCATCAAAAATAAGGCTACGCACCTCTGTGAGTCGTTGCAACGAAGCAGTACTGTTGTTGTTGTGAGGACCACCACTCCAGAAAGTCTCTTCGTTGAGTTGGATTTCTTCTGTGTCTGTGCCACCATACACCATAGCGCCCATACGGGAATTTCCCAAAGGGAGAGCCTCCAACCACACGGTGGCAGGACGGTCATACCAGAGACGTTGGGTGTTGTCAGTGGATTTACCTGTTGCGCCTAAAGCTACAACAGCATTGAATGCCAAGATGGCAATAAAAAAGCTTTTCTTCATATAGAACGTTTATTTGATTTTCCAGACATTCAGCGTGATGCCTCCACCTTCACCACCCCATTCAGGAGAACAGATGAAGAGGGCATTGTTCAACCACGCATATTTGCTGTCTTCAGGAGCCTCGAACGTAGGAGCAGCCTTGAAATAGAAGGACTGCTGTCCGTTGGCATCCTGACCACTATAGATGATACCACGATTGCGGATGTGGATATACACACCATCATCTGTCTTGATGCTGTAGATGGCTTCCAGTTCCGTGCGATTGCCTTTGGCCAACTGCCAGTCAGCACCACCATTGATAATGGTACCCTTCAACAGGGGACCTTCGAAAGTACCACCAGTGATAGGTATCACGGTACGTCTTCCCTTGGGAGTCTCACCCACTGAATAAGCCGCACCCAAGGACACCTTCAACTGCATCACAAACTCTGTAGCGAGCACCTGTTCATTAGCTGCTCCCTGTCCGTAAGCTGCCACACCCACCATGAGTGCCAACAGCATACTGAAGATAGTTCTTTTCATATTCAGAAAGATTTTAGTAATAGTATTTGTGTAAGTAAAAAATGATGCTGCAAAGTTAGCCCTTTATTTTGGAACCAACTTTGCAGCATGTATCTTAATGTTGCGATTTTGTTACATGAGGCGAGTTTGTGCTTCAAATCAGTTATTTAGTAATCCACTCTTGCTCCTGCTTGGTGAAATCGCTGGTGCTCTGCTGCCACGAGGGGTCAGGCATATACCACCAGAGCGATTTGAAGTAATTCGCCAACTTCTGATCCTTGAACACATAGCCTCTTGCAGCATAAGGCAGGTTACGCAGAATGCGAGAGTTGGGGATGCCACCAGTAGAGTTCTTAGTGGAAATCTGGTATCCATCATCAGTTTCCTCCATTCCTTCGGCAGGCACCAAAATAACAGCTGTCCGATCGTAGAATCGACCCAGTTTGAAATCCTCACAAGAAAAGAGAGCATTATCTGCCGAATGAATATCAATATTGTCCGTTGGACGGAAATTCTTAGCATGCCACTCGTAGGTTCCATTGCGCAAAGAGAACTCATAATAATTCACATCATACCCGCTCTTGAGGACATGCATCTTGCCCGTCCCCTCTGCCAAACGCCACTGAGCAGCATTCCACATGGGTTCTTGCGCTATACAAAACTGCTTGGAAGTGTTCTCCGCCTTGATGCGAAGCGTGAAGTCATCAATCTGATGATTTGCCCAACGCATGGCTGGCAACAACCAATAGGGGATGCTGAAATGGTTGTAAACACCCTCCGACATACGATAGCGGTAAGTGTGATGAACGACATTCTTGCCTTCCTTGAAATTCGCCTTGAAGCAATAGGCATAAGAGTAATCGATGTTTTCGTGGGTCTTCTTGTTGATGATGCCAGACATCTCATCATCAGAATCTTGGAGGTCACGCCACTGAGTAAGATCAAGTGGGAGAAAGTCAGCAGGATCTTCTGAATTACCAGCCTTCATCACATAGTTGCGGATAGGCAATTTCACCCCATTCATCTCGACGGTGAAGTCGTGGATGTAAGGATGCTTACCTGCTTTCGACAAAGCGTCGCCAGCATTGTAAGGAGCTTGTGCCTCAAAACCCATGTCAACCACCTTCGCTTTACCTCGATTGGTAAATTCGTAGAGCACATCCACAGCAGCGAAACCGTCATCCCTGATGCTGATGGTCAGCACCTCTTTAGTCACTGCCACATCAGTCTCCTGCAACGGAATAATTTGGTTTCCATTCACGTAATACACACCATCGTTGGCATTTGCAACGAACGCCATCAACCACATCAGAGTGATGGCAAAAAATTTCCATTTCATACACATACGCTTTTAGTTGGCGGCAAAGTTACCTTTTTTTTATCAACTTAAAAACTTTTTTCCATGTTTTCTTGCAAGTATCTCGCTTTTTCCCTACCTTTGCCATGCATTTGGCGGATATCAGCCTATTCCATTTCGCTAATGAGCAACCTTTATTCATCGAACATAAGTGAATTACATACATGTCTAAACTGAAGGGATACATCAACAAGCATTTATCCACAAAACTGAGTTTGTGGGTACTTCTGTCTGTGGTGCTTCTGTTCGTTGCTGCCCTCTCTGCCATGTTCCGATTCTCGCAAAAGACCATTGAGCATGAATCGTTAGAGAAAGCACAAGAGACACTGAACGGAACCGTCCTGCGCATTGACAATATGCTGAACAATGTGGAGGTGGACACACGTAACACCCTTTGGACTATTGAGCATCATCTTGAGGATCCAGAAGCAATGGAGGCCTACTCCAGAGATATTGTGAAGAGCTATGAACATATTGTGGGATGTGCCATTGCCTTCGAATCCCACTTCTACCCGCAAAAGGGTGAGCTTTTCATGACTTACACCCATCGAACCAGCGAAGGAAGTGACAGTCTCGTGACAACTCACGATCCGACAGCTATTGAACCGTTCTACAATTCTCCCCTGCCTTATGTGGCACATAACTGGTACAACATCCCCAAACAGGAAGATGCCGTTTGCTGGATTATGCCACATGCACCAGATGACAATGTGACACCCAAAGTGCTGGCTTGTTCCATGCCCATTCACGACCGTCAGGGACGTATCGTGGGCACGATGCGTGCAGACGTTTCTGTGAGTTGGTTGTCAAACACCATCCTCGACACAAAACCCTACCCTAATTCCTATTGCGCCATGCTGGGTGTGATGGGCATTTATATTATCCACCCAGATCTTGCCAACCTCCATGACACCACCGTGCGGGACGTTGTGAAAAGATATGGAGACGCCCGTGCAGAAAGCCTGGTGGAATCCATGCTCAGAGGTGAAGACGGCTGCCGTCCTGTGACGATGAATGGCAAAGAATTCTATGTGCTCTACAAATCACTCAACAACCACCATTGGAGTGCCTGCATTGTCTGTCCTGAAAATGATATATTTGGTTCAAACCGCAGGCTTTTTGGTTATATGATAGGTCTCACCATCGTGGGCATTTTCCTCATCTTTGGATTCTGCATGTTTTTCGTGTCAAGAAGACTGCAACCACTCTACATGCTGGCTGAATCTGCTGAACGCATTGCCGATGGCGATTTCTCTGAACCCATACCCAAAACTACACAATCCGACGAGGTGGGTACGCTGCAAAACAGTTTTGGAACAATGCAGACGGCGCTGTCGAAACATATTGACAGAATCAAAACGCTGTCAGAAAATCTGCAACATCGCAACGAAGAACTCAACATCATCCATCAGCAGAC
>JBGUMY010000440.1:0-3703 GCA_045117095.1 Bacteroidaceae bacterium
TCAACCATACATTAAAACGACAGCAGCGATACACTTCCTTCGAAGTTGATCGCTGCTGTCGTTTTGTCCTTACATATCTTCAAGAGACAATGCTCCAATATGAATCGTCATCTTACGAAGTTCTGGCGTCTGTTCCAGGACTTTGTCAACTTTCTCACGGAATGCATCTTCCTTGTAGCGGTAGCCCTGCTTCTTCAACTCATAAATCCATGCCTCTTTCTCGATGATGTCAACGACTATAAGGTCGATTTCGTTATCGCCCTTTCTGTCCCACCATTTTCCGACGATATAGCGACCTTCTTCCTGGAACTTCTTCATAAAGTATCGCTCCATCATCAGGCCGGACACTCCGCTATAGTCACGCTTGATGATATCGCCGAGTGCTTTTAGCGCTTTGTTCTCTACCAGTGCCTGATATTTGTAGAAGAAGCGGAACCAAAATATCAGAAAACAATCGTTGAGCACATATCGTACCTTCTTGCTGTTCTCCTTGGCAAAGATGGGCTGCGATTTGGTGATAACCCTGTAGTAGTCCTCCAGTTTCACCAAATAGGAACCGATGTTGTTGTTCTGGAGTTCATTCTCTATCTCCGAGCGAGTCTTCATGCCACTGGCTATGCAGGTGAGAATGGAGAAATAGGTGACGTAATCAGTTCCGAACTCTTCTATCAAAATATTCTTACCCTCATTGATGAATGGCGAGTTCTCCTCAGTCAGTGCCGCCAGCATCTTGTTTTTGGTGATCTTGCCTTTATCGAGCAGCAACGTTACATACCAGGGTACGCCACCTGTGATACTATACAGAGCCAACAAGTCCTCTGGCGTATATTTCGGATTGAAGTCTGCCAGTATCTGTTTTAGTACATCTGTAGTAAACGGTTCAAGGGTCATCTTCTCGTTGGCACGTCCGAACAACGGCTCTTCCTTGTCCTCGAAAATCTTGGTCATCAGCGTGAATACAGAGCCGCTGATAATCAGGTTTAAGTGACTGTTGCGCTTATGCAAGTCCCAATCGCGCTGAATATCGCTGAAGATGGCAGGATTTATTTTCAGAAAGTTTTGGAACTCGTCGATAATGAGCGTGAACGGACGGTCCTCAGACAACTGAAGCACGAACCTGAATACTTCTGAAAATGTACTCGGTGTACCAAGAATCGGTGCATCCAACTTCTCGCGTATCTCACGCACATAGTCCTGACACAGCAGCGTCTCTGCTTTCTTTCCTACAAAGAAATAGAGGGCGATGTCATCACCACATCGTTGTGAGAGTTCGGTCTTGCCGATACGTCTGCGTCCCATCAGCACCGTCATCCTTGCCTCGCGTCGGCTCTGCTGTAAAACCTCGCCAAGTACCTGTTGCTCGTTTTCTCTATCGTAGAACTTCATATCTTAAAATAGTATTCATTATTACAGTAATGGCTGTTACTTTTGCAAAGGTACAAAAATTATTCATGCCAACAAGAAAAATGGGATAAAAACTTTCATTATTACTCCATTTTTTCGTCTTTTATGAATTTATGGAAAAAATCTCTGTACCATCGCTTCATTTCGATGGGGCATTTTGCAAACGGAAGTGTTAAGATGTGGAAAACAAGGAAAAGTGAGAAAATTTCTGTAAATATGATTGTTAATCGAAAAAAAACTCCTACCTTTGCAGCCGATTTAGTAGGAGTCGAAGCCTTATATATAATATATGTGTAGAGACGAATACTGAAGAGGTCGCTTAGGCGACCCTCACGCTGCACTTGCCCCCCAAGGCAGTGAAGGTGTGGGCCAATTTTGGAATAGCGTCTTACAACGCTTTGTTTTTGGTTGCTTGAACGTAGGAAATTCAAACTATTATCTCAAAAACATTGCAGAGTGGATGCTTCGGGTGGTAATATACTCCCCGTTAGTGTGCAGAGGCTTAGTAGCCTCACGCACACTTTACGGGTGTAAAATACCGCGGCGTGAGCATAAATTCTGTCTGTTTAGATAATAGGTTTCCTACGACCTAAGGCAACGGACTGGCAGAGTGAGAGTTCACGCTCTTTTTGTGTTCAAGGGTCACTTCGACCACGTTCCCATTTTGAGCTTCGCTGATTCCAGACATGTTTTGCAGTTCATGACGATGGTAGCTGTGGATAAGCACTTTAGTTTGTTGAACGACAAGGCAGATGGTTTCTTGTTAGGCACTCGTGCTTCTGGCACGGGCACACCGACTCTTGGCTCTGAACTCATCTATTCCACGTTCCTGAAACAAGACGATTGTTTCCATTTTGACCACGACAAGGCATATTACAACAGGCTCCTGGAAGAGAAGGATGACACTGTGCTCCATTGGTATCCCATGTACATCAGGTATAGCAACCGTAATCGTGCCCTGAAAATCAATGAGACGCTCCTTGCTAAGGGATACGAAACCTATCTTCACCTCCAGGAAGCGCCGAAAGATGGATTTGGCAATCCTCAAGAGGGCACGCTGTTGGGACCGATTTACAATATGGTGTTCGTACATGCCATGAAAATTCAGCTGAAACTGCTGAAACGTTTCGTCTCTGGTTGCAACAGGATGATTTTCATGACAGCGCCCCATAATTTCGAAACCTCTGGAACTGAGATCATCTGGGTGCCAGACAAACAAATGCGGAATTTCATTGAGGCAGCCACTCGCCCCGATCCAGAAAGTCAGCGCATTCCCCTCACATACAACGAGTTCATCAAAAAAGAAGGGAAGAAAGTCAAACTCATGCGAGGCCCCTTTATGGGTGTTGAAGGTGAAATCAAACGTGTCGGTCGCCACCGTATCGTTGTCGCCCTTCTCCGAGATGCCCAGGTTGCAGTCGGCATCACCCACGTTCCCCCATCAGACATGATATTCTTGGACAATTGAGAAGTCGATCCACAAAACACCCGCATGGCTTCAATAACCAATAACCGATAACCAATAACCATTGAGAAGTCGAACATGATCCTCAACATACACCCCATCATACAGCGCATCCGTGAGACGGATCTCACCTCGGCCTCCCCTGCCAAGGCACAAGCCATCCATGGCATCCTGGATGCCTTGGGAGCATGGGTGCAAGACACCCAAGAGCTGACAGCCAACCTCTCAGCTCTAAACTGTCAACTCTCAACTGTCAACTCTCAACTCTCAACTCTCACCTCTCACCTCTCCACTCTCCACTCCTTCTACCTCCAAGACATCCACCAGTTGAGCCACGGCGATGATCAGAAAGCGCATCAACTGTTGGAGGATGCAGAGCGCACGTTCCAGGAGTGCCGCAAGGAAGTATTTACACATTGTGATGTGCAGATGGAGGAGTATCTCCATTATTTCCATGTGCTTTGCCTCGCCCATCCCGGCTATCGTCATCCCGACCATGTGCGTCTGTATCTCGACTACGACCGTTTCTTCAATGTCCTACCGATAGAGGATCACGACCCCGATTCGGATTTGGTGTGGCAATACCAAGAGGTGCGCTGGCGCAGGGACATGCTCCATGAGCAGCATTTCGACCGTTCCCTCCTGATGGGTCTCACCTTTGTTGATCCCTCAGCCTCAGAAGCCTTCCGCCTCCAGTGCTACAAATGGATGCTGTCCCTCGATCCCGAGTACGATGGTTCCATACAGGAACAGCATCAGAACAACCGCTTCCTGTTGGAGTGTATCCAACGCATCCACAACTGGCTCCGTGCCAAATATGACAACTATATCAGC
>JBGUMY010000441.1:0-5855 GCA_045117095.1 Bacteroidaceae bacterium
CTCAATGGGAAAAAGAAAACGGGAAGTTTTTTTGACAAATAAACCCGCCCATCAGAAAAAACAAAAGAGGATGTGCCTGTTGTGGCAGATCCTCTTCTCATTATATATATATTACTTATGCATCATACTCCAAGGGAGTAGTTCTTGGGAGCTGCGCCCCAAGCGTCAGGACTCATACTCCTGCCATGACTTAATCTGGAGGTCCTCCATGCCTTTCTCGCAGAAGGCCTCGATGAAGGCGGAAGCGAGACGGGCGTTGGTGATGAGCGGAATGTTGTGGTCGATGGCACCACGACGGATGCGGTAGCCATTGGTGAGCTCACGCTTCGTGTGGTTCTTGGGGATGTTGACGATGAGGTCGAACTTGTGGTCGGCAATCATCTGCATCACATTGGGCTTGTCGCTCGCCTCCTCATCTGGCCAAGCCACAGCGGTAGCCTTGACGTTGTTGTCGTTGAGGAACTTGGCGGTTCCCTCGCTGGCGCAGATGGTGTAACCCTTCTTGACGAGGGCACGTGCAGCATCGAGCATGGCCACCTTCTCCTTGGTGCCACCCGATGAGATCATGATGGCCTTGTCCTTGGAAGGAATCTTGTAGCCAGTGGCAATCATGGAGTTGAGGAGCGCCTCTTCGTAGGTGTCGCCCATGCAACCCACCTCACCAGTCGAACTCATATCGACGCCAAGCACGGGGTCGGCATTCTGCAGACGGGCGAAGGAGAACTGGCTGGCCTTCACGCCCATGCGGTCGATGTCGAACTCGCTCTTGTCGGGCTTCGTGTATGGAGCATCGAGCATGATGCGAGTGGCGGTGTCGATGAAGTTGCGCTTGAGCACCTTGCTGACAAATGGGAAGGAACGTGAGGCACGGAGGTTGCACTCGATGACCTTCACGTCGCGACCCTTGGCGAGGTACTGGATATTGAATGGACCTGAAATGTTCAGTTCCTTGGCAATGGCACGGCTGATCTTCTTAATCTGACGGATGGTGGCAAAACTGATCTGCTGAGCAGGGAACACCATCGTGGCATCGCCCGAGTGTACACCAGCAAACTCGACGTGCTCGCTGATGGCATATTCCACCACCTCACCGTTCTGTGCCACGGCGTCGAACTCGACCTCGTTGGTCTCCTGCATGAACTGAGAGATCACCACTGGATATTCCTTGCTGACCTCGCTGGCCATCTGGAGGAAGCGCTCCAGCTCCTCGTAGTCGTAGCAGACGTTCATGGCGGCACCTGACAGCACGTAGGAAGGACGTACGAGCACAGGGAATCCGACGCGCTCGACGAATGCCTTCACATCGTCCATCGAGGTCAGCGCGCTCCACTGAGGCTGGTCGATGCCGAGCTGGTCGAGCATGGCCGAGAACTTGTTGCGGTTCTCCGCACGGTCGATGCTGACAGGGCTGGTACCGAGGATTGGCACGCTCTGACGATAGAGTTTCATAGCCAAGTTGTTTGGAATCTGACCACCCACAGAGACGATGACGCCACGAGGATTCTCGAGGTCAATCACATCGAGCACACGCTCGAAGGAGAGCTCGTCGAAGTAGAGGCGGTCGCACATATCGTAGTCGGTCGATACGGTCTCCGGGTTGTAGTTGATCATGATGCTCTTGTAGCCGAGTTTGCGGGCGGTCGTGATGGCATTGACCGAACACCAGTCGAACTCCACAGACGAACCGATGCGGTAAGCACCCGAACCGAGCACCACCACAGACTTCTCGTGAGCGTAGTAGTTCACATCGTAACCCTCCACAGCGTAGGTCATATAGAGGTAGTTGGTCAAGTCGGGATGCTCGCTGGCCACAGTCGGGATGCGCTTCACGGCTGGCAGGATGCCCATCTTCTTGCGGTGAGCACGCACAGCGAGGTTCTCACGCTCCATATTTCCAGCAGGATTCTTCAGCACGAAACGGGCAATCTGGAAGTCAGAGAAACCATAGATCTTGGCCTGACGCATCACATCGGCAGGCACATCCTCGATGGCGTTGTAAGTCTCCAACTTATGCTTGTAATCCACAATATTCTTCAGACGCTCGATGAACCAAGGGTCAATCTTCGTCAACTCGTAGATGCGGTCGATGCTATAGCCCTCTTCCAAAGCCTGGGCAATGGCAAAGATACGCAGATCGGTTGGGTTGGCAAGCTCCTCGTCAAGGTTGTCGAACTTCGTGTGGTCGTTGCCCACGAATCCGTGCATGCCCTGACCAATCATTCGCAGACCCTTCTGAATGAGTTCCTCGAACGTGCGGCCGATAGACATGATTTCGCCCACAGACTTCATGCTGGAACCAATCTTGCGGCTCACACCCACGAACTTGGTCAAGTCCCAACGTGGAATCTTGCAAATGAGGTAGTCGAGGCTTGGAGCCACGTATGCGGAGTTCGTCGTGCCCATCTCACCAATCTGGTCGAGCGTGTAACCCAAAGCAATCTTGGCAGCCACGAATGCGAGAGGATAGCCCGTTGCCTTCGATGCCAAAGCTGAAGAGCGGGACAGACGAGCATTGATCTCGATGATGCGATAGTCATTGGTCTCTGCATTGAAAGCAAACTGGATGTTGCACTCACCCACGATGTTGAGGTGACGCACACACTTGATGGTGATCTCTTGCAACATCTTCACCTGCTCCTCAGTCAGCGAGCAAGTAGGAGCCACCACAATACTCTCACCCGTGTGGATGCCCAGTGGGTCGAAGTTCTCCATCGAAGCCACCGTGAAGCAGTGGTCATTGGCATCGCGGATGCACTCAAACTCAATCTCCTTCCAACCCTTCAAACTCTCCTCCACCAGCACCTGAGGCGCAAATGTGAAGGCTGACTCCGCAATCTTGACGAAGGTCTCCTCGTCGGGACAAACACCCGAACCCAGACCACCCAGCGCATAGGCCGAGCGAATCATGATAGGATAGCCGATGCGACGGGCTGTGGCGATGGCATCCTCCATGTTCTCACAAGCCTGAGATACTGGCACCTTGAGGTTCACCTTGTTCAGTTCTTTCACGAAAAGGTCACGGTCTTCCGTGTTCATGATAGCCTCAACGCTGGTGCCGAGCACTTCCACTCCATACTCCTTCAAGATGCCCTTCTGGAAGAGTTCTGTTCCGCAGTTCAGAGCCGTCTGACCACCGAATGCCAACAGGATGCCGTCAGGACGCTCCTTCTTGATAATTTCGGTCACAAAAAAGGTATTGACGGGCAAGAAATAAACCTTGTCTGCAATACCTTCACTCGTTTGGATGGTTGCCACGTTCGGATTCACCAACACCGACCTGATGCCTTCTTCCCGAAGTGCCTTGAGAGCCTGACTACCCGAGTAGTCGAACTCACCTGCTTGTCCAATCTTCAGGGCGCCTGAGCCCAAGACAAGCACCTTCTTCAGTTGCTTCTTCATATATTCTATTATAAATAATGTTTCCGATCTTTCAAAATCGGCTGCAAAGGTAAGAAAAATATATGAGACGGAAAACGCAGCAAGTGAAAAAACGCCATTCCCCTTACAAAATTCTACAAAAAGACACCTATTTGCCCTCTTCGCTTCGGTTTTGTCAGCTAATCGCCATAAAAGATAGACAAATGTCAACAAAGAAAGAGTCCTGCAGGTCAAAGACTTGCAGGACTCTTTCTTTTGCGCTTCAGGATGGGCTTGAACCAACGACCCCATGATTAACAGTCATGTGCTCTAACCAACTGAGCTACTGAAGCAATGCACACTTCTTTCTTGAAATGCGTTGCAAAGGTACGTCTTCTACGGCAAACAACCAAACAAAACGGGAAGAATTTATCAAAAAAACGCATTATCTGAAGGAAAAGTCGTACCTTTGCACCCGATTTACATAATCGGGCTGCGCTTTAGCATCGTTTAAGCAAGCTTAACGCTGCATTCAGCTTGCACTCGATTTCCCAAGAATGAGAGTATTAATCATCAATACATCGGAGCGAATCGGGGGTGCAGCCATTGCGGCAAACCGACTGATGGAGGCCTTGAAGAAGAATGGTGTCAAGGCTAAGATGCTGGTGCGTGACAAGCAGACAGATCGCCTCACGGTGATTTCTATCGGAAAGAACTGGACACAACCTTTCAAATTCTTGTGGGAACGCCTATGCATCTTCATCGCCAATGGATTCAGCCGCAAGAACCTCTTCCAAGTAGATATTGCCAATGCGGGTACGGATGTGACACGACATCAGGAGTTTCAGCGTGCCGATGTGATTCATCTGCACTGGGTAAATCAGGGATTCTTATCGTTAGCGGACTTGGCGAAAGTGATGCATTCTGGCAAACGGGTGGTCATCACGATGCATGACCAATGGTATTTCACGGGTATTTGCCACTATTCAGCAGCCTGCGAGAAATATAGCACCGTTTGTGAACAATGTGAACTGATGCGTGGAAACTTGTTGGGTGACCAGGCCAAGAAGGTGTTCCAGAAAAAAGAGAAAATCTACAAGAAGGCGAAGTTGACTTTTGTGGGATGTAGTCAATGGATGGCAGATTTGGCAAAGAAATCCAAACTGACCCAAGGACATCAAGTGGTGAGCATCCCCAATGCCATCGACACAGATCTGTTCCGTCCGATGGACAAGCAGAAAGCACGTGAGGCATTCCAGTTACCACAAGACAAGCAACTATTACTCTTTGGATGTCAACGCATCACGGATCAACGCAAAGGATTCCGTTTCTTGATGGAAGCGCTGCAATACATCAAACAGCAACATATCGACAAGGCTTCCAACATCGAATTGGTGGTGGTAGGTGGTGAGGCAGAGAATATACGAGAGCAAGTGCCTTTCGACATTCTCCCTGTCCGTTATGTGAGTGACCCGCAAAAAATGGTGCAACTTTACAATGCTGTCGATATCTATGTGACCCCTTCTTTACAAGATAACCTGCCCAACACCATTATGGAAGCCTTGGCATGTGGCATTCCTTGCGTGGGATTCAAGGTGGGAGGTATTCCAGAGATGATTGATCATCAACAGAATGGCTATGTAGCACAATACAAAGATGCAGAAGACTTTGCCCGGGGCATCCTATGGACACTCTCTGCCGACTACGAGACATTGAGCCGCCAAGCCCGCAACAAAGTGATGGTGACTTACAGCGAGAATACTGTGGCACACAAATATATGGAGGTGTATGAAGGTTAGCATCATCACAGTCACCTACAATGCTGAGGCCACCATAGAACGCACTTTAAAAAGTGTGGCTGCGCAGACCTATCCTGACATCGAGCACCTCATCATCGATGGGGCTTCGAAAGACAAAACGGTGGAGATTGCCCGTCAATACCCTCACGCCACCATCTTCTCAGAGCCAGACAAGGGACTCTACGATGCCATGAACAAAGGGCTGAAACGAGCCACAGGAGACTATCTTTGTTTCCTCAATGCCGGGGACAAATTGCACAGCCAAGACACCATCGCTCATCTGACAGAGTTGGTGTCCGACGGTTCCCCCGTCGGAGTCCTCTATGGCGACACCCACATTGTGGATTTCCAAGGGAACTTCCTCCGCAATCGGCGTCTCACACCCCCAGAACACCTCACATGGCGTTCCTTTAAGGAGGGGATGTTAGTATGCCATCAGGCTTTCTATATCAATCGTCTGATTGCCCTACCCTACGATTTGACATATCGCTTCTCTGCCGATTTCGATTGGTGCATCCGTTGCATGAAGGAGGGGGAGCAGCGAGGAATGAAGAACCTCTACGTGAAAGAACCCTTAGCCGACTATCTATCTGAAGGCATGACAACAGCCAACCAGAAAGCCTCACTCAAAGAAAGATTTAGGATTATGGCAAAGCATTATGGACTTGCCACAACGATTATACAACATATTTGGTTTAT
>JBGUMY010000442.1:0-2490 GCA_045117095.1 Bacteroidaceae bacterium
TATTCGTTCTCTTCCGCATCTTGCAGGTGTTAGGTGCTTACGGTTATCGTGGACTGTGGGAGAAGAAGACCTACTTCATCGACAGCATCCCTCTCGCCATCCATCATTTGCAACAGGAAATAGCCCTTGGCACTTGCGATCCATATCCCAATCTCAAGGAAGTGGCGTTTTCCCTGATTGCCCTCAACGCTGAGGAGGAAAAGGGTAGGGAAGAGGAAGCCGCCAAGCAAGCCAAAATTGCAGCCTACCTCCAAAACGACAAAACATACACCTCGCAAGATTCAGGAAAGAGGCTTCAAGTCAACGTCTTTTCTTTCTCCTTCAAGAAGGGCATCCCTGCCGACGAAAGTGGCAATGGTGGTGGTTATGTGTTTGACTGTCGCAGCACCCACAATCCTGGACGCTACGACGAGTATAAACCCCTCACTGGACTTGACCAACCCGTGATTGACTTCCTCGAGGCCGACGGAGAAATTCTCACCTTCCTCGAAAGTGTCTATCGATTGGTCGATTTCCATGTGGCACGCTTCATCGAGCGAGGTTTCACTCATCTGCAAATCTGTTTTGGTTGTACAGGTGGACGTCATCGCTCAGTTTATAGTGCCCAACATGTAGCAGAACATATCCACAAGAAGTTTGGTGTGGATGTCCACATCTGCCACCGTGAACAAGAAATCACTCAACTCTTAACTTCTAACTCTTAACTCCATTGAACGCTCTCATATTTGCAGCCGGTCTCGGCACCCGTCTCAAACCTCTCACTGACACCATGCCCAAGGCGATGGTGCCCATCAGTGGCAAACCTCTCGTGCAGATTCTCATTGAGAAATTGAAAAGCATGGGTGTGAACGAGATTGTTATCAACGTCCATCACTTCGCCCAGCAGATTATAGATTTCGTCGAGGCCAATGACTCCTTCGGCATTGACATCCGCTTCAGCGATGAGACAGACCAACTCCTTGAGACGGGTGGGGGACTCAAGAAAGCAGCTCGTCTCTTCTCCAATGCCGACCCCATTCTGGTTCATAACGTCGATATTCTCTCCAATGCCGACCTACTCAGCCTCTACAACCAAGCTGAGACCACCACATTGCTGGTTTCTCAACGTGAGACTCAACGCTACCTCCTTTTTGACGAAACCAATCATCTCGTGGGATGGACCAATATTGCCACAGGAGAAATTCGCTCTCCCTTCCCCGAAATCAAGGCCATGGAATCAAACGATCAACTTTCGACTGTCAATGGTCAACTAAAGAAATTTGCTTTTTCTGGCATTCAAGTGTTTCATCCTGCTCTGCTGCCTTTGATGGACACGTGGCAAGGTAAATTCTCCATTATCGATTTCTATCTTTCCATTTGCAACAAGGTGAAGATTCGTTGCCACTTCGACCCCCAGCTCCAACTTCTTGACGTAGGTAAACTTGACACCATTGCCAAAGCCGAGGCCTTCCTATCTGCTCAAGAAACCAATCATCTTGAATAAGACCTTTTCGATAGAATAACCATCAGAAATTTTCTTGTTCAATTTATTATATTTTTATATGAGCGCATTAAACTTTTTAAGGGGTTGGACATTCTTATCATTGTAAAACTATTCTAATCATCATTTTAACAACCTTATCTTAGTAAAAAAACTAAAAGTATGAAGAGTTATTTGAAAGTGTTGACACTGGGTGTCACTCTGATGGGTACCAGCGTCATGATGGCTCAGCCTGGTGGCGGTTTTGGTGGTTTCGGCGGCTTTCAGCAGCAGACGAAATTGGAAACATCAAAAGAATGGAAGGATGTAAACTATGCCGGCGATGACAAGGCATATCACACCTGTGACATCTACCTGCCCAAGCAGGAAAAAGATTCTTATCCTGTCGTAGTACACATCTATGGCAGTGCTTGGTTTTCTAACAATAGTAAGGGTGCTGCAGATTTGGGTACTATTGTGAAGGCGCTCCTTGATGCTGGTTATGCAGTTGTTTGTCCAAACCACCGTTCGAGTGGAGATGCACAATGGCCTGCTCAGATCAATGATATCAAGGCCGTTATCCGTTTTATCCGTGCCGAGGCAAAGACCTACAAATTTGACCCATCGTTCATTGCCACTTCAGGTTTCTCATCTGGAGGCCATTTGTCTTCTGTATGTGGCACGACCAATGGCGTGAAGGTGGCCAAGGTCGGTAAGGAGAATGTAGATATCGAAGGCTCTGTAGGTCCATACACCAAGGAGAGCAGTTTGGTGAATGCTGCCTGCGACTGGTCGGGACCTGTTGACTTGACGAATATGGATTGTGGCGAACACATGTCAATGGGCAATTCAAGCCCTGAAGATGTATTGTTGGGAGGTACGAAGTTGTCAGAAGAGCCTGACAAGTATCTTGGTTTGAGCGCCACAAATTATGTGGACAAGACAGATGTGCCCATCATCATCTTCCATGGTGAGAAGGACAATGTGGTTCCTTGCTGTCAGGGTAAGATGTTCTATGAGAAACTGGTTGA
>JBGUMY010000443.1:0-3197 GCA_045117095.1 Bacteroidaceae bacterium
AAGGAGGCGACCCCCGAGGCTCATGTCATCAGCCTCGGCATTGGCGACGTGACCCAGCCTCTGGCACCAGCCGTGGTGGAGGCCTTGCACAAGGCTGCCGACGAACTGGCCAGTGGAACCACTTTCCGTGGTTATGGCCCTGAGCGCGGTTATGATTTCCTGCGCGAAGCCATCGTGGAGCACGATTTTCTGACTCGTGGCATCAACATCGAGTCTGACGAAATTTTCATCAACGACGGTGCCAAGAGCGACACAGGGAACTTCCAGGAACTCCTGTCGGAAGATGTCCGCATCGCTGTGACCGACCCTATTTACCCTGTTTATATAGATTCTAATGTGATGGGCGGTCGAACTGGAGAATTGGGCAAAGATGGACATTGGTCGAACGTCGTTTATCTGCCATGCTGTGCTGAGAACGACTTCATTCCCCAACTTCCTCAACCCGGTGAGAAGGTTGATGTCATCTATCTCTGCTATCCCAACAACCCCACAGGCACGACACTCTCTCGGAAGGAACTGCAGCGCTGGGTACAATATGCTTTGGAGCACGATGCCCTCATCTTCTACGATGCAGCCTATGAAGCTTATATTCAGAATGAGGACATTCCTCATAGCATCTATGAGATTCCTGGTGCCAATCGTTGTGCCATAGAGTTCCACAGTTTCTCCAAGACCGCTGGTTTCACTGGCGTTCGTTGTGGCTATACTGTGGTACCTCGTCAGGTGACTGCTGCCAACAAGAAAGGTGAGCGCATCGCACTGAATCCCCTTTGGAATCGTCGTCAATCCACCAAGTTCAACGGAACAAGTTACCTCAGCCAGCGCGCCGCAGAGGCTATCTACACTCCTGAAGGAAAGAAACAAATTCAGGCTACCATCCGCTATTACATGGAGAATGCCCGACTGATGCACAAAACCCTCACAGGCATGGGCTGCACAGTTTATGGTGGAACGGATGCTCCTTACCTTTGGGTTCGCACACCCGATGGATTCACATCTTGGGGATTTTTCGAAGAAATGCTACACAAAGCGCAAGTGGTCTGCACACCAGGGGTGGGCTTTGGACCTGCAGGCGAAGGATATGTCCGCCTCACAGCATTCGGTCAGCACGAAGCGACAGCCGAGGCATTGGAAAGAATCAAAAATATGTAACATATTGAAAGATAAAAATGAAACAGCAAGGATTATATAACGAAGCGTATGAGCACGATGCCTGTGGCGTCGGCATGGTGGTAAACATTCATGGAGGCAAAAGCCATGAGTTGGTTGATAATGCCCTGAAGGTGTTGGAGAACATGGAGCACCGTGGTGCAGAAACACGTGACAAAACAGGTGACGGTGCTGGCATCTTGGTACAAATTCCCCATGAGTTTATTCTTCTCCAGGGCATCCCCGTGCCCGAGAAAGGAAAATATGGAACAGGTCTGGTCTTCCTGCCCAAAGAGACCAAAGCCCAGGAGAGTATCCTGAGTGTCATGATTGAAGAGATCGAGCGTGAAGGTCTCTCACTGATGCATATGAGAAGTGTGCCAACCTGCCCAGAGGTGCTGGGTGTAGGCGCTCGCGAAGTGGAGCCTGACATCAAGCAAGTCTTTGTCACAGGCGTGAGTGAGGATCAAGTGGAAACGTTCGATCGTATCTTATATAAAGTGAGAAAGAGAATTGAGAACCGCATTACCAATGAGGACTTCTACATCTGCTCGCTCAACAGCAAGAACATTATTTATAAGGGAATGCTGACCAGCGGACAATTGCGCCGCTATTTCCCAGACCTGTCAAGTCCCTACTTCACGAGTGGATTGGCATTGGTTCATTCACGTTTCAGCACCAACACATTCCCCAAATGGAAATTGGCACAGCCTTTCCGTTTGTTGGCGCACAATGGCGAGATCAACACTATTCGTGGTAATCGTGGTTGGATGAAAGCCCGTGAAAGCGTGTTGAGCAGTGAGGCGTTAGGCAACATCAAAGACATCCGTCCGATTGTTCAGGAGGGCATGAGCGACTCTGCCAGCCTCGACAACGTCTTCGAGTTCCTGACGATGAGTGGCCTCAGCCTGCCTCAGGCAATGGCTATTCTTGTGCCAGAGAGTTTCAACGACAAGAACCCCATCAGCGAAGACCTGAAAGCATTCTATGAGTATCATTCTATCCTCATGGAACCATGGGACGGTCCTGCTGCATTGCTGTTCTCTGATGGTCGTTACGCAGGTGGTATGCTCGACAGAAACGGTCTTCGTCCCAGCCGTTACACGATTACCAAGAATGGTATGATGGTGGTGGCTTCTGAGGTGGGCGTAATGGATTTCGAACCTGGTGACGTCGTGAGCAAGGGACGTTTACAGCCTGGTAAGATTTTGCTCATCGACACCCAGGAGGGCAAGATATACTACGATGGTGAGATTAAGGAGAAGTTGGCGAGAGCATATCCCTACCGTGAGTGGTTGAGCACGAACCGTATTCAGTTGGAGAAACTGAAGAGCGGTCGTCACGTGGAGAACAGCGTGGAGAACTACGAGCGCAAACTCATCAACTTTGGCTTCGGTCAGGAGGACATCGACAAGACCGTGGTGCCTATGGCGACGGCAGGACAAGAGCCTGTGGCTGCCATGGGTAATGATACGCCACTGGCAGTCATCAGCGACCGTCCTCAGATATTCTTCAACTACTTCCGTCAGCAGTTCGCTCAGGTGACCAACCCTGCCATCGACCCGATACGTGAGGAGCTCGTGATGAGCTTGACCGAGTACATCGGTGCTGTAGGCACGAACATCTTGACGCCTGATGCTTCCAACTGTAAGATGGTGCGTCTGCCACAGCCGGTGCTGACGAATACGCAGTTGGACATCCTCTGCAACATCCGCTACAAAGGTTTCAAGACGAAGAAATTGGCGATGCTTTTCGATATTGAGAAGGGAGCCAGCGGACTTCGCCAAGCCATCGAAGACCTCTGCCATGAGGCTGAGGCAAGCGTGGATGAAGGTGTGAATTACATCATTCTTTCCGATAGAGACATCGACGAGAAGCGTGCTGCCATCCCAAGCCTATTGGCTGTTAGTGCCGTGCATCATTACCTCATCAGCGTGCAGAAGCGTGTGCAGACGGCTCTGATTGTGGAGAGCGGTGAAATCCGTGAGGTGATGCATGCAGCCTTGTTGTTGGGTTATGGTGCAAGTGCCATCTGTCCATATATGACG
>JBGUMY010000444.1:0-5907 GCA_045117095.1 Bacteroidaceae bacterium
ATGATGGTGATGGAACCACCACCAGCACTCTCTGGGAACTGCACAGCCTTTTCGTAAATCTTCGCCAAGTCGGAATAGAGCGAACCAGGCATAGAGTCCTTCGAAGGAATCTGATCCATACGGTTCGATACGATAGAGAGCGAGTCAGCGTATGAGGTCATATCTGTCAAGAGCACCAGCACGGTCTCATGCTTCTCCACAGCGAAATACTCCGCAGCCGTCAGCGCCATATCAGGCACCAGCAGACGCTCCACAGCAGGGTCTTCCGTGGTGTTCATGAAGGCGATGATGCGGTCGAGCGCACCAGCATTTGAGAAAGTGTTCTTGAAGAAGTAGTAGTCATCGTTCGTCATACCCATGCCACCCAGGATGATTTTGTCCACCTTGGCACGTAACGCCACCAGCGCCATCACCTCATTAAAGGGTTGGTCGGGGTCGGCAAAGAATGGAATCTTCTGACCAGACACCAGCGTGTTATTCAGGTCGATACCGGCAATACCCGTCGCAATCAGTTCAGATGGTTGCTTACGACGCACGGGGTTCACAGATGGACCGCCAATCTCCACTTCCTTACCCTCAATCTCTGGACCTCCATCGATAGGGTTTCCATAGGCATTAAAGAAGCGTCCAGCCAATTGCTCGCTCACCTTCAGCGATGGAGCCTTGCCGAGGAACACCACTTCGGCGTTGGTGGGGATGCCACCCGTACCTTCAAATACCTGCAGCGTCACGTCGTCGCCTGCAATTTTCACTACCTGAGCCAACTTGCCGTTGATGGTGGCAAGTTCATCATATCCGACTCCTTTCGCTTTGAGGGAGACGGTGGCCTTTGTGATCTGGCCAATCTTTGTGTATATCTTCTGAAAAGCAGTAGCCATAGTCGTTTATGCGGCAAGCATTGCCTTGATTTGTGAAACAAAGTCGTTGTATTGTTCGCTCTGGAACTGCGAATAGTTCATCTGTTTGCAGAGGTTGATGAGCTTGCGGAAGAAAGCCACACACTCCTCGAAGTGGTCGAAGTGGAAGTCCGTCTCGCAGATTTCGGTCACCATGTCGAGGATAGCCTCCTGACGCTCGATGCTGGTCACGGCATCTACCTCATCGAAGGCATCCTGCTGCAGGAGCACGAAGTCGATGATTTCTGACTTCCAGAACACCACATGGTAATCCACAGGCACACCATCATCACCCAAGATGTTGATCTGCTCAGCAATCTCCTTACCACGCTGCATGCGGGTCTTCAGATTGAGCACCTTCGGAATCCACTTGTCGTTGATTTTCTTCGAGATATATTCGGCGAACTCTGGATATTCCAGATACTTGGAATAGGAGTCGATGGGGTTCACGGCAGGATAGCGCTTCTTGTCAGCACGGTCTTGTTCCAGTCCGTAGAAACAACGAGCCACCTTCTTCGTGTTCTCAGTCACAGGCTCCTTCAGGTTACCACCAGCAGGCGACACCGTTCCGATGAAGGTGATGGAACCCACCTCGCCATTGTTCAGATACACATAGCCAGCACGTCCGTAGAAGTTTGAGATGAGGGCACCCAAATCCATCGGGAATGCATCGGGGCCAGGCAGTTCCTCCATACGGTTCGACATCTCACGCAACGCCTGAGCCCAACGAGAAGTGGAGTCAGCCATCAACAGCACACGCAGACCCATCGAGCGGTAATACTCCGCCATCGTCATAGCCGTATAGACTGAAGCCTCACGGGCAGCCACAGGCATATTCGACGTGTTGGCGATAATGATGGTACGCTCCATTAGCTTGCGTCCTGTGTGGGGGTCATCCAGTTCGGGGAACTCGGTGAAGATTTCCACCACCTCGTTCGCACGCTCACCACAAGCGGCGATGATCACGATGTCAGCCTCCGCCTGCTTCGAGATGGCATGCTGCAACACCGTCTTACCCGTACCGAAGGGGCCAGGGATGAAGCCTGTACCGCCCTCCACGATGGGGTTGAACGTGTCGATGGTGCGCACACCCGTCTCCAAAAGCTTGAAGGGACGTGGCTTCTCCTTATAGTTGGTCATGGCGAACTTCACAGGCCAATGCTGCACCATATCCACCTTCACCTCGGTGCCGTCCTCCTTCTCGAGCACAGCCACCACGTCGTGAATCTTATACTTGCCAGCCTTCACGATGCTCTTCACCTTCGCCTTGCCCTCCATCTGGAAGGGAACCATGATTTTCAGTTTCTGCGAGTTCTCTTCCACCTCGCCGAGCCATGCCGAGGATTCCACCTCATCGCCCACTTTGGCCAGAGGTTCGAAATCCCACTCACGCTCCTTGTCGAGGGGTTCTGTGTACTGACCACGCCTCAGGAAGACACCCTCCATCTTGTCGAGGTCGTTCTGCAGACCGTCATAGTTTTTCGACAGCATGCCGGGGCCAAGTTGCACCTCCAGCATGTGTCCCGTAAATTCGGCTGTTGCGCCGACCTTCAGTCCACGAGTCGATTCAAACACCTGGACATACACGTCATTGCCCACCACCTTGATGACCTCACTCATCAGCCTGTCGCCACCTGTCTCGATGTAGCAGATTTCACCCTGCTTCACGGGACCATCGACAGCAAGTGTCACCATGTTGGCAATCACGCCACTAACAGTTCCTTTAGTCATATCGTAGTTATTTATTTTTCTCTCGTTATTACGTTATATCGGTTTCACGTATCTCGTTCTCACGATGTCACGTTCTTTATTTCTCCATCAGATTTCTTATATGAGCCGCTTTCGCCACAAATTCCTCTGGCACACGCGCCTCGCCTCTCAGGTTCTCGATGATTTGGCGGAAGGTCTCCTTACCCGTCTCCACATCCAGCTTGTCCCAGCGAGCCAGCATGTCAAGCTTGCAGAGGTAGGCGAAGACCGCCTCGATGGAGAAGATGTTGAAGAACGTCTCGTCCTCCAGCCACAGCCACTTGAACGCATCCATCTTCCGTTCCTTCTCCACAGGATCCTCACACTCCACAATCTTCATCAGGTCGGCCACATAGTCATACTCAGACGTCAGGTTGAAGTCCTTCGTGTTGTTCGTCAAGATCATCTCCGTCACCTCATCCTCGCCCTGGATGTAGTCAGCCACATTCCAGCCATTTCTGCGAGCCAAGAATGCCGTCAGGAAGTTTGTGATGTCCAGATTGAGCTTAAACCATCGGCGCACCATCCGGTTGGGGCACGTCTCGATGGCATACTGATAGAACTTGTAGAGCATGTCGTCCTCCGCAAAGTAGCCCTCCTTGTCTTTGTTGTAGGCAAAGTCGCGGGCAAACTCACTCATGAAGGCAGGGTAACGATGCACGTTGAAGTTCATCTCCCTGGCCGATGTCATCAGGTCGACATACTGTTCCATGGAGTAGTTGCCCAGATCGTCCACCTCCGCTTGAGGATTCTTGAGCAGCTTCACCAGGTTCATGCAGTCGTTCTTGAGGAAAAAGTAGAAGAGCACCTTCTTGTCGCCGTCCGACAACGCCTCGTCCAGTTCCTCCCTCAAGTCCGCGATGCTCACCCTGCGCTTCGTATCCTCCAGCGTGATGTCAGGCAGACCCGCCATTAAACAATAGTAATTTCCCATTTTATTTAATAATGAGGAATGAGGAATTAGAAATTAGGAATGAAATGTTGCAGACCTTATGTTTATCTGGTATTCATTCCTCATTCCACATTCCTAATTCCTAATTCAGAAAATCATTTCCACCAATTGAGGTCTCAGGAAGTTCTTGAAGTACTCCACAAACTCAGCCTCGCCAAAGTTCACCTTGTACGAGCCGTCAGCAGGAGCCACCGTGAAGAGCGTCTTCTGCCCATTCACCTGCTCAATCTTCACGCCCTTGTCCAGCAACGCCTTCGCCTTCTTCGCAAAGAGCGCCTTCAAGCTCTGAGCATCGGCCGTGCTGATGACGATGTCCTCGCCAGCGCCCCATTTCTCAGCCAGTTTCAGCATGAACTCATTCATGAAGTCCTTGTTGCCAGCGATGTCAGCCGCAGCCTCCTTCACCACCTTGTCGCCCACCACGTCAGCCACCTCGCTCTTCAGCGCGTTCAACGCTTGAGCGGCATACATCTTCACCTCGCTCTTCATGTTCTCCTCCATGCCCTGTGTATTCTTCTTCGCAGCCAACTCAATCTCAGCCGCCTGCGCCTTCGCCTCAGCGATGATCTGCGCAGCCTTCTCATTGGCAGCAGCAATGATTTTCTCAGCCTCGGCATTACCCTTCTCCACTCCGTCTCTCAGGAGCTTCTCAGTCAGTTCTTGAATCTTATTTTCCATATATATATAATAATGTGTTAATACTTTCTTTTGCAAATGTACACATAATAAACGAATTTATCATACACACTTCCCCAAAAACTTATCAGAAAGACCGAAAAAAGACCACTTCTGCCCTCCTTCTGACCATAATACCTCAAAATTTTTTCACATTTTTCTTTCGGCAGCGTGCCGCAACAAAACAATTTGCTCATGTACCGAACAGACGTTTTTTAAGTGTTTTTGAGAGAAAAAGTTGTAATCCCCAAGAAAAAGACGTATCTTTGCCCGCTGAAATGATGAAGTGACTCAACTTTTTAATATATGCGTATTGACATCATCACGGTTCTGCCTGAACTGATAGAACCGTTCACCCAAGAGAGTATTCTTGGCAGGGCTCAGAAAAAGGGACTTGCCGAGATTCATGTGCATAACCTCAGAGACTACACAGCCGACAAGCATCGACGTGTGGATGACTACCCCTTTGGTGGAGCAGCTGGCATGCTCATCCAATGCCAACCGCTGGATGCCTGCATCTCAGCGTTGAAAAAAGAACGTGACTACGATGAGATTATCTTTACGGCTCCTGATGGCGAGAAGTTCGACCAGCCGATGGCAAACGAGCTGTCGTTGAAAAAGAACATCATCATCATCTGCGGCCACTACAAGGGCATCGACTACCGTATCCGCGAACACCTCATCACACGTGAAATCTCGATTGGCGACTATGTGTTGACGGGGGGTGAACTGGCTGCAGCCGTGATGGCAGATGCGATTGTGCGGGTCATTCCTGGGGTGATTGGCGATGTGGAGAGCGCCCTCTCCGACTCTTTCCAAGACAATCTCTTGGAGCCTCCTGTCTATACGCGTCCTGCAGAATATCACCCCATCAGCAATCCTGAAGAAACTTGGCCTGTGCCAGAGATTCTTCTCTCAGGACACGAGGCCAAGATTAAGGAATGGGAATATGAGCAGGCGCTGGCAAGAACAAAAGCGCTAAGACCAGACCTGCTGGAATAATTATGCCACATGGAAGCGAGTGCCCATACGAGCCTCGACCACATTCACCACATAGTCGCCGAGTTTCTCGCACTCGTTGATGAGATCCATGTAGATGGTGCCAACGGCGTATGTGTACTCGTGATTGTTGATGTCCACAATATTCTGAGCCTTCAATTGAGAACGGTAGTTGTTGATTTCGTTCTCGATGTTGAGGGTACGGTTCATGTCATAACTCTCCTTTCGACCACCCATCAGTCGGTTCATCTCAGCAAGCGACTGGTCGGTGAGGCTCATCATCTGGTAGATGTGTTCATACTGCTTCTCCGTGAAGTGGTCTTGCTTCCCATTAAACTTGCGGTTGATGGTGCGAGCCATATTGAAGCAAGCATCACCGATGGACTCCAGCTCGGAGATTTCACGCAACATGGCACGAATCTTCGACTTCGTGTCATCTGACAGATGCGCATCGCTGACCGAATCGAGATACTTGGCTATTTCCAATTCCATATTATCGGAGATGGTCTCATATTTCTCGATGCGTGCATAAAGTTTGACGAAATCATCAGCCTTGTGATCCTTCTTCTTGTTCGGAGTGGAGCTGGACAAATCAAGCAGTTCCACCACCATATTAAACATACGTTGCATACGCTC
>JBGUMY010000445.1:0-2033 GCA_045117095.1 Bacteroidaceae bacterium
TTATCAATGAGTGTTCAACTTTATCAAAATTATGTCATTCTTATGAAAACAGGTTTAGGACTCAAAGGACAAGAATCCGTCAAATCAAATCCGTTGTGAATATCCGTTGTGGCAGGCCGCCGAAAGAAAGATTTTAAGTCCCGAAATAAAAGAAAACAGAAGAAAATGGACTAAAAAGCCGAAAATGCCCTCAATGGTTTAACATCCTGTCCAGCGATTGCACACATAGATGTACAACAGCAGGATGATGTTCATGAGGAGGGCATACACGATGGCGGGGATGGCGATGACCTCATTGTCGAAGATGAGGGGACTGCAGGCGATGGTGATGGCTTGTGCGGCGTTCTGCATGCCGATTTCGATGACGAGTGTGCGGCGTTCCTGTTTCAGCAGACGGGTCATCCAGGAGAGCAAGGCTCCAGCGGACGTGGAGGCAAGGATGAGCACGGTCATGGTGAGCCCCAACGAACCGAACTCGGCCATAAGTGTGGTGCGATGCTGGAAAAAGAAGACCGACACAAGGAGCACAAGTGCTGGCATGGCAATGCGCCGCAATCCCCGATGCATCGTTTGTGCCCAAGTGGGGCGGAAGACGGAGATAAGCAGGCCGAGGGCGATGGGTACAGCCATCGAGACAAGGTTTTGTACCAAAAGATTACCTACGGGCAACTGGATCTGGGCACTCTCCCCGACTTGCAGGGTCACCCATGTCATGATGAGTGGCAGGGTGAATAGGGTGATGATGCTGCTGCATGCTGTCAGCGTGACTGACAACGCCACATCACCTTTCGCCAGCATGGAGAAGACGTTGCTGGAACTGCCGCCAGGACTGCATGCCACAAGCATAATGCCGATCATGAAGAGCGGTGACAAATGAAAAAGATTGCCAACCCCCCAAGCTATGAGCGGCAAGAGGAGAATTTGTCCGACCAATCCCACCAGCACGGGTTTGGGACGTTTGGCAATGAGCGTAAAGTCCTGCGGTTTCAGCGCAAGGCCGAGGTCGAACATGAGGAGTGTGAGAATCGGAAGAACGATGACGATGGTGTTCATGGATGAAATGGAAAATGGAGAATGGAAAATGTTGACTCGTCAACCCATCGTTTTCTTCATCTTGCGGTCGAAGATTTTCTTCATCAGACCGGGATGACGGCAGAGCCAACGGATGATGGCGAAGCCGAGACCGCTATAGAAATACTTGCTGAAACGGGCTTCGTTGCGAACCTTGCGGAACATGGCCACGTTGGTCTCGCGGAACGGACGTTCCTCGATGATGGCTGTGGCGGCATTCTGAGCCGTGATGATGGCTCGATGGAGACCCTCGCAGGTGATTCGGTTGGCAAATCCACCTGCATCGCCAATCAGGATAATGTGAGGATGGAGCGGATAGTCGTTGGAGAGATAGATGTAGGCGCCACGCTCCTGACCCTCGGGCACGCCCTCTTCCTGCATGATGCGACGGAACTTCTTAGGCGTGGTGGTGTAGTCGCCAAAACCTATCACATCGAACTCCTTGGCGGGGAAGCGGTAGAAATACCCTCCCTGGGCATAGGACTCGGAGAGGCGGACGTCGATGGACGTGGAAAGGGAAGCCTCCCCCATCCCATCAGAGAGCGGAGAGTTGGTAGCCATCTGGTATTTGAGCGACTTGTCCACATAACGCTCCATAGCGAGGATGCCACGATCGGTGTCGGGCTTCAGCGAACGGCGCACACGGCTGTTGCTTCCATCGGCACCCACCACATATTGGCACTCGATGCGCTCGCCCGACTTCAGGATGGCGACAATTGTTCCGTCGGCCTGCTCCTCAATCTGATGGAGAGAAGCCTGGCGGAAGGCACCACCGATGGCGATGTACTGCTGGAGCAAGGCATTGTCGAAGACCTTGCGCTGGACAATGCGGATGGGCTCGTCGAGGGTGAACTGGCAATTCACACGCCCATCGACATCGAGGCGAACCAACGTGACGGGATTGTATTCATACTCAAAACCTGGCATCAGCTGTTCGAGCAAATGCCAAGTCTTGCTGGTCA
>JBGUMY010000446.1:0-16538 GCA_045117095.1 Bacteroidaceae bacterium
GAGGATGGTCCGGTAGCTCAGCTGGATAGAGCAACAGCCTTCTAAGCTGTGGGTCTTGGGTTCGAATCCCAACCGGATCACAAAGACTCTTTGAAATGAGGAACGGAAGCTTGCTTACAGTTCTGAAAGAGAAAAAGAGGATTTGTTAGATAGCCCGTGGCAGGGCACGGGATATCTAATCCCAACGTAGGGTTGATAAACGCCCCCAGGGATATCTAATCCCAACCCCTAAAATAGGGATATCTAATCCCAACGTAGGGTTGATAAAAACAAGGGATATCCAATCCCAACCAAGAAGCGGGATCTCTAATCCCAACCCAATCAGGGATACCTAATCCCGAATCAAAAAAAGAAACACCCCTAATTTTCAAAAACAAAAAGGGTTGAGCGTTCCAAATTTCGCAAGACGGGCATTGCGGGCCTGTCGGAATGGCAAAGACCTGTACTTCTCCAAGTAAAATTAGATTTGAAAATTATCAAAAGAATAACAAAAAATGTCAAAAATTTGTCAGATTACAGGAAAGAAGTCGGTAGTGGGCAACAATGTGTCTCACTCACTTCGTAGAACAAAGAGACGTTTCGATGTCAACTTGTTCACTAAGAAGTTCTACTATGTAGAGGAAGATTGCTGGATTGTGCTCAAGGTGAGCGCAGCAGGTCTCAGAATTATCAACCGCATCGGTCTCGACGCTGCTTTGAAGCAGGCTGTTGCTAAGGGGCACTGCGAATGGAAAGACATCCAGGTTATTGGCTAATCATTAAAGTAAGGAGAAAAGAAAATGGCAAAGAAAGCTAAAGGCAATCGTGTGCAGGTCATTCTCGAATGCACAGAAATGAAGGATAGCGGTCTTCCAGGCACATCAAGATACATCACTACCAAGAACCGCAAGAACACTCCTGACCGTCTGGAGTTGAAGAAGTATAACCCCATCTTGAAGCGCATGACTGTGCACAAGGAAATTAAATAAGTATAGACTATGGCAAAGAAAACCGTCGCAACCCTCCAGAACAAGGATGGTCGTTCTTACACAAAGGTCATCAAAATGTTCAAGTCTCCCAAGACTGGTGCATACGCATTTGATGAGAAGATGATTCCTGCCGAAATGGTAAAGGATTATTTGAAATAGTAAAAACATATGTTTGTAGAGCACTTTGGGGTGCTTTACAGGACAAAAAGCATCAACCTCTCCATTTTTTGGGGAGGTTTTTTTGTGCTTTCGCCTAAATTCCGTACCTTTGTAACTTTAAGAGAAGTGACTATGTCACTTTGTAATATTGAGCATGTAAAATATAAGGAAAGAATATGGGATTTTTTGATATTTTCTCCAAGAAAAAGAAGGAGACTCTGGATAATGGTTTGGCCAAGACAAAGGAAAGTGTCTTTGGCAAGATTGCCCGTGCTGTGGCTGGTAAGTCGAAGGTGGATGAGGATGTGCTGGACAATCTGGAGGAAGTGCTGATCACAAGTGATGTGGGTGTTGATACGACGTTGGAGATTATCCGTAGGATTGAGGAACGTGTGGCTCGTGATAAGTATGTGGGTACAGATGAGCTGAACAGGATTCTGCGTGAGGAGATTGCAGGTTTGCTGACAGAGAATAACACGGATGACACAGAGGGCTTTCAGATACCAGAGAATGGGCACAAGCCTTACATCATCTTGGTTGTGGGTGTGAATGGCGTAGGTAAGACAACCACTATTGGTAAGTTGGCGTATCAGTTCAAGCAGGCAGGTCTGAAGGTATATCTGGGTGCTGCCGACACGTTCCGTGCAGCTGCTGTGGAGCAGATTTGTATTTGGGGCGAACGAGTAGGTGTTCCTGTGGTGAAGCAGCAGATGGGCAGTGACCCAGCCGCTGTGGCTTTCGATTCGGTCAATTCTGCCAAAGCTAATGGCGCTGATGTGGTGATTATCGATACGGCTGGTCGTCTGCACAACAAGATTGGCTTGATGAACGAGTTGACGAAGATAAAGAATGCCGTGAAGAAGGCGGCTGGCTATGAGGCTGACGATGTGATGCTGGTGCTGGATGGCTCCACAGGTCAGAATGCCTTTGAGCAGGCCAAACAGTTCACCAAGGCAACGGAAGTCACCTCGATGGCCATCACGAAGTTAGATGGCACAGCGAAGGGTGGTGTGGTGATTGGCATCAGCGACCAGTTTAAGATTCCTGTGCGGTACATTGGATTGGGCGAAGGTATGGAAGACTTGCAGGCATTCAATCGCAAGGAGTTTGTGGAAAGCCTCTTTGGAGAGAATTAAAAGTTAAGAGTTTAGGGTTAAGAGTTTAGGGTTAAGAGATAAGAGTTTAGAGCGTTGAGAAAGAATACGGTAGATATTATCACTTTGGGGTGCTCGAAGAATCTGGTGGATTCGGAGCGGCTGATACGTCAGTTGGAGTTGAATGGCTACCATGTGACGCACGACAGCGAACATCCACAGGGTGAGATTGTGGTGGTGAACACGTGTGGTTTCATAGCCGATGCGCAGGAGGAGAGCGTGAACATGATTCTCGAACTCTGTCAGGCGAAGGAAGAGGGACGGGTGAAGCAGGTGTATGTGATGGGGTGTCTCTCGCAACGCTTCATGCAGGAACTGGGGCATGAGATTCCGCAGGTAGACAAGTTCTACGGCAAATTCAACTGGACGGAGTTGCTTCACGACCTTGGTAAGGTCTATCAGCATGAGCGTCAGTATGAGCGCCGTCTGACCACGCCCAAGCACTATGCTTACCTGAAGATTTCGGAGGGGTGTGACCGCCATTGTGCCTATTGTGCCATCCCCTTGATTACGGGTCGCCATCAGAGCCGCCCGATGGAGGATATCGTGGCAGAGGTGGAACATCTGGTGGGTGAGGGTGTGAAAGAGTTCCAGTTGATAGCACAGGAACTAACTTACTATGGATTAGATATCTATGGAGAACAAAAAATAGCGGAGCTGGTGGAGCGGATAAGTGAGGTGAAGGGTGTGAAGTGGATCCGTCTGCACTATGCCTATCCGATGAATTTCCCATGGGAACTGTTGCGCGTTATCCGTGAGCGGAAGAATGTGTGCAAGTATCTCGACATCGCCTTGCAGCACATCAGCACGAAAGTGCTCACCAACATGCAGCGCCATGTGAACAAGGAGGATACCTACGCCTTGATAGAACGCATTCGAAAGGAAGTGCCGGGCATTGCTTTGCGCACGACCTTGATGGTCGGATTTCCAGGCGAGGGTGAGGCAGAGTTCGAGGAACTGAAGGAGTTTGTGCGTTGGGCACGTTTCGACAGGATGGGTGCCTTTGCCTATTCCGAGGAGGAGGGTACACCAGCCCAGAAGCAGTTCGCCGATGAGGTGCCCGATGAGGTGAAGCAGCAGCGTTTGAGCGACTTGATGGATTTGCAGCAGGTGATATCGGCCGAGGTGCAGGCGGCGAGAGTAGGGCAGGAGCTTAAGGTCATCATCGACAGAAAAGAAGGTGAATACTATGTGGGCAGGACGGAGTTCGATTCGCCCGAGGTGGATCCTGAGGTGCTTATTCCTGTGGCTGATGGCGTATTACGGAAAGGATGTTTCTACAATGTGCAAATCGTTGATTCCGACGATTTTGACTTATATGGTAAAGTGAGAAAAAGATGACGAACAAAGAGTTTTTAGAGAAGGTCTCGCAGAAGACAGGCTTTGAAATGACTGATGTGAAGCCACTTTCTGCCGCTTTGATTGACACTGTGCTGGAGAGCATAGCCCAGGGCAACAGTGTGACAATACAAGGCTTTGGCTCGTTTGAACCTCGTGAGAAGGCGAGCCGTAAGATTTATAACCCCACCACTAAAGACTACATTGTAGTCCCTTCCAAGACGACACTCAGTTACAAGATGAGTGCCACCTTGAAGGAGAAACTAAATTTGGGATAGGCTTATGAACGAGAAACTTTCATTGCAAAATATAGCGGATGCTTTGGCTCAGAAGGCTGGGGTGTCCAAGAAAGCCGCAGAAACCTTTTCCAAGGCATTCTTCGAGACGGTGGTCGAGGCTCTCTCCAAAGGTGATGAGTCCATCAAGGTGAAAGGACTGGGCACGTTCAAGTTGGTGCAGGTGGACAGCCGTGAGAGTGTGAATGTGTCGAACGGTGAACGCATCGTTATTGCTGGCTATAAGAAGGTGGCATTCACCCCCGAAGATTCAGTGGTGGAAGTGCTGAATGGTCGCACAGAGGATGATAATGCCCATCCTGTGCTTTCAGAAAAGGCACAACTCACAGAAAAGGAACAACCCTCCGAGAATGTTGAGGAAATGGCTGCCTTTGCTGCGATTTCTGCGACTGATATAACTAATGGAGCGAGTGCCAAAGAGGAGACTGCGAGTGATATATCCGACGCTACGAATGAAGAAATATCCGTGGAATCCTTGCCTGATCATCAAGAAGATTCTGTGGCAGAACCTGATATCAACACATTGATAGAAGTGCCAGAGCCTACCTTTGTGGAACAGCCGCAAGATGCCCTTTCAGGTATCGACTTGCTCATCTCTACACCTGAGAGTGTGGACGAAGTGCGTCAGCAATATGAGGAGGCCAAAGCCAAAATGGAGGTGGCCGTGGCTGAGGCTCGCAGAGCCCATGCCGAGAAGTTGCGATTGGAAAAACTGCTCGAAAGGTTAGAGAAGAACGTACAGCCAGAGGCTGCTCACACGGAAGAGGGAGCAGGAGGTCACATGGAGTCCACAGATTCTACAGAAAAAGGAGAATTGTCTGTGGTTCCAGCAACTTCTGCAAGAAATCAAGAACAAGGCTCTGTGAGCGATGACCTCAAGCGTCAGGAAGCGTTCCATCGTGTGGTATCTGAACAGCCGAAGATGCAAGACGCTGAATCTTCTTCAGACGATAAACCTCGCAAAAGAGGTTGGCTTACTGCTGCCATTGTCCTGCTCTTGCTTGTGTTAGGCACTATGATTTATATGATATACCGCAACATTGAGGCTGTTGAGAAAGTTCCTGTAGTGGCTCAGTCCATGAAGCCTATCAGGCCTGTCGTGCCCAAGCCAAACAAAACGGCTGCTCCCAAGGAGAACAAGGATTCTCTCGCCAACCCTCAAAAGGCCGATACTGCAAAGGTGGCAGCCAATGCTTCCACTAAGCTTGAGTCCCAACCTGCTTCCAAGGTCGAGTCCAAGCCTGAAATCCAAAAGCCTGCGGAAGTCTCCAAGCCCGAACGCCCCAAGACTCACCGTCTGCAGCGAGGTGAATCACTCACCAAAGTTTCCCAAAAATATTATGGCACAAAGGATAGTGTGCGTGCCATCCTCCGTGTCAATTCTTTCCGTGACCCCGACAACATCCCTGTCGGTGCTGTGGTGAGGTTGCCATAAGGCTTTCCATAAAAAGGCGGCGTTTCAAGAGAAGAGAAACGCCGTCTTTCTTTTCTTCGGTTAAGGATTCTTAAATTAAGCGTTTTTTCACATATCATGTGTGGAGAAGTGCGGAGAAAGCCGTACCTTTGCATCAAATTTTACACGTAGTATTACTTCAAAAATATGGAATCGATAGATATTCGAGAATTAAATGAGAAGATTGAACGCCACTCGGCGTTTGTAACAAACCTGATGACTGGCATGGATCAGGCCATCATTGGTCAGAAGCATTTGGTGGAGTCCCTGTTGTTGGGACTTCTTTCTGATGGACATGTGTTGTTGGAGGGTGTGCCAGGTCTGGCAAAGACGAAGGCCATCAAGACGTTGGCGAACTTGATCGACGCTCAATTTAGCCGTATCCAGTTTACGCCCGACTTGTTGCCTGCCGATGTGATAGGTACGATGATTTACTCGCAGAAGGATGGTGAGTTCAAGGCGAAGAAGGGTCCTATCTTTGCCAACTTCATCTTGGCGGATGAAATTAACCGTGCACCTGCCAAAGTGCAGTCGGCTTTGTTGCAAGCCATGGAGGAGCGTCAGGTGACCATCTCCACGCAGACCTACGAGTTGCCGAAGCCTTTCTTGGTGATGGCCACACAGAACCCTATCGAGCAAGAAGGAACCTATCCGCTGCCTGAAGCGCAGGTGGATCGTTTCATGTTGAAGGTGGTGATTGACTATCCGAAATTGGAGGAGGAGAAGATCATTATCCGTCAGAACATCAAACAGGAGAAACTGAACATCCGTCCTGTGATGGGTACACAGGAAATTGAGGAGGCTCGCAAGGTGGTGCGTGAGGTGTACCTTGATGAAAAAATTGAACAGTATATAGCTGATATCGTGTTTGCTACACGCTATCCGGAGAAGTATAACTTGAAGGAATTAAAGGGACTGATTGGCTTTGGTGGTTCGCCTCGTGCGTCCATCAATTTGGCGCTGGCTGCCCGCTCGTTTGCTTTCATCAAGCATCGTGGTTACGTGATTCCAGAGGATGTGCGTGCTGTGGCTCAGGACGTGCTGCGCCATAGAATCGGCCTGACTTATGAGGCTGAGGCCAGCAACGTGACGAGTGAGGAAATCATCAGCAAGATTCTGAACAAAGTGGAAGTTCCATAAGAATTGAATCATTGAAGAGTTGAAGCATAGAAGTTCTTGAAGGAATGGAAACGGAAGAACTGTTACAGAAGGTCAGGAAAATCGAGATTAAGACCCGAGGGCTCTCGAACAATATCTTTGCAGGCGAATATCACAGCGCCTTCAAGGGTAGAGGTATGGCATTCAGCGAAGTCAGGGAATACCAATATGGTGATGATGTCCGTGACATTGACTGGAATGTGACAGCCCGATTCGGCAAGCCATACGTGAAAGTCTTTGAGGAGGAACGTGAGCTGACGGTGATGCTGTTGGTGGATGTGTCGGGCTCGTTGGATTTCGGCACACAAAAGCAGTCCAAACGCCAGTTGCTCACGGAGATTGCCGCCACGTTGGCATTCTCTGCCATCCAGAACAACGACAAGATTGGGGTCATCTTCTTCTCGGACAAGGTGGAGAAGTTCATCCCTCCGAAAAAGGGCAGGAAACATATCCTCTTCATCATCCGTGAACTGCTGACCTTCGAGCCTGAGAGCCAGAAAACGGATGTGGGACAGGCGGTAGAATTCATGACCAACGCCATCAAGAAGCGTTGCACGGTCTTCCTGCTGAGCGATTTCTTCGACCCCAAAGATTACACCAACCAGCTGACTATCGCCAACAGCCGCCACGATGTGGTGGCCTTGCAGATATATGACCGTCGCATGGTGGACATCCCTGATGTGGGCATCGTGAAGATGTTGGACGCTGAGACAGGCAGGGAAACTTTTATCGACACCAGTAGCAGTGCCGTACGTCGTGCCCATCACGAATGGTGGGTGAGTCATCAGGGTTGGCTGAAGAACGCTTTCACCAAGTCGAACATTGACAACATCTCTGTCAGGACGGACGAGGATTATGTGAAGGCACTGATGAGTCTGTTCAGGAGAAGGGCTTAGGGTTGATCGTTTAGAGTATAGGGTTTGATAGCGAAATGAGATATTTAAATAGAATATATAGAAGACTGATTGCATGCATCGTGTTGACCCTCCCTGTTTTTGGGGTGGGGAGCTATGCTCAAGTAACGGTGGATGCCAAGTTGGACTCGGCAGGCATCTTCATTGGTCAGCGGATAGGCATGACACTGGAGGTGAGCGCTGATGCCAAATCTGACGTGGAACTGCCTGAATGGGACTCCTTGGCACAGGTGGTGCCTGGGATTGAATTTGTTCGTGCGGAAAAGACCGACACCAGCCTGCTGAACGATGGACAGCGCATGATGCTGAGCCGTCGCTACTATTTCACCTCGTTCGACTCAGCACTCTATCTGATGCCAGAGATGGATGTGAGGGTGGATGGTAAGGCATACAAGTCGAAGCCTTTGGCGTTGAAGGTGCTGACCTTCGAGATTGATACGCTCCACACCGACAGCATCTACCCCATAAAGGCGGAGCTAGCTCCTCCTTTTGATTGGGCTGAATGGCGTCAGGTCATCTGGTTCTGTGTTTTGGCACTGGTGATGGGTGGTCTGTTGGGTTATGTGATTTATCGTTTGCGGACTAACAAGCCAATTATTCGACGCATCCGCAACAAGCGTCGTCAACCTCCTCATCAGGTGGCGATGCAAAAGATTGAGCAAATCAAGGAGGAGAAGATTTGGCAGAGTGAGGACTCGAAAGAGTACTACACACAGTTGACTGACACCCTCCGCAACTATATCAAGGAGCGTTATGGCTTCAATGCGATGGAGATGACCTCGTTCGAGATTATCCAGAAATTGCAGGAAGTGAACGATGAGGAGGCCATCAACGAACTGCGTGAACTCTTCCAGACGGCTGACTTGGTGAAGTTCGCCAAGTACAGCACCCTCATCAATGAGAATGACCGCAACCTGGTGAATGCCATTGAGTATATCAATCAGACGAAGCTGGAAGAGCCTGAACAGAAGCCGCAGCCAGAGGTGATTGTGGTGGAGGAGAAGCGCTCGAAGATTGCCAAATGGACCCTCATCGGTGCCATTGTGGTAGCCAGCTTGGCGTTGCTCGGCGTGTTGATATTTGTTGGATATAGAATTTATATGTTGACACTGTAAAGATGGAATTCAAGAATCCTTTATTCTTCCTGTTGCTGCTGGTGCTCGTGCCCTACATCGTGTGGTATGTGATGCGCTTTAAGCAGAGCCTGCCATCGCTGAAGGTGCCAGACACCTCGAAATACATGAAGGTGCCCAAGTCATTCCGACTCTATTTGATGCACCTTCCTTTCTTGTTGAGAATCATCTTGATGACGTTGGTGGTGTGCATCTTGGCACGTCCGCAGAGCAAGCACTCGTGGAGCAACACCGATGTGGAAGGTATTGATATCATGCTCTCGGTCGATGTGTCCACCTCCATGCTGGCACAGGACTTCAAGCCTAACCGTGTGGAGGCATTGAAGGAGATAGCCCAGCGTTTCATCGAGAAGCGTCCCAATGACAATATTGGTCTGACCATGTTTGCAGGTGAGGCCTACACCCAATGCCCGCTCACCACTGATCATACCGTGCTGATGAACCTTTACAATAGCGTGGATTGCAACATGGCTGCCCGTGGCATCATCGACGATGGTACTGCCATTGGTGATGGCATCATGAATGCGATCCTCCGACTGAAGGAGAGTCAGGCGAAGTCAAAGGTGATTATCCTCTTGACCGATGGTGTGAATAACTCAGGCAACATCTCTCCGCAGACAGCTGCTGAGATTGCCAAGAAATACGGCATCCGTATCTACACCATTGGTATCGGCCGGAATGGTATGGCTCCTTATCCTCTGCCAACAGGAGGAACAGCGATGCTCCCTGTGGAGATCGATGAGCAGACCATGTCAAAAATCTCCAAAGAGACAGGTGGTCAGTATTTCCGTGCTCAAGAAAATGCGGAACTGGATGCCATCTATCAGGACATCGACAAGATGGAGCGGACGAAGTTCAACGTGAAGCAGTTCAGCCGTCGTGGAGAACTGTATCAGCCTTTCGCCCTCGCTGCGTTGGTGACCATGCTGTTGGAGATTCTGTTGAGAACCGTGGTGTTAAAGAGACTTCCTTAAATAGTAAATCGTCAAATAGTAAATAAAACTGTGTTTAGATTCGCAAGTCCTATATATTTGTATCTGTTGATTCTCATTCCGTTGTTCACCGCTGTGTATGTGTTGGTGCAATATCGGATGAAGAAGCAAATCAAGGTGTTTGGTGACCCTGAACTGATGCGGAGCCTGATGCCTGATGTGTCGCCCTTGCGCCGTCACGCCAAATTTTCCCTGATGATGCTGGCGTTGGGATTGCTGGCTGTGGTGCTGGCTCGTCCTCAGTTCGGTACCAGAAATGAGGAAGTGAAGCGTTCTGGTATTGAAGTGGCCATCGCTGTCGATGTGTCCAACTCGATGCTCTGTCAGGATGTGAGCCCCAGCCGTTTGGACAAGTCGAAGATGATTGTCAGCAAACTTGTGGAGCAGTTCGACCAGGACAAGGTGGGTTTGGTGGCTTTCGCAGGTAGCGCCATCACTTTGTTACCTATGACCAGCGACTATGTGTCTGCCAAGATGTTCCTCGACCAACTGAATCCTGCCACCATCGCCATCCAAGGGACGAATGTGGCTGAGGCCATCACCCGTGCCACGGCCGGGTTCTCGAAAAGGGCTGATGTGAATGTGGGTAGGGCACTGATTCTGATTACTGATGCTGAAGATAATGAGGATGGTGCCATCGAAGCCGCTAAGCAGGCAAGGAAAGAGGGCATCCAAATTTTTGTCCTCTCTGTGGGTACAGAACAGGGTGGCCCCATCCCTATGGGTGACGGTACCTACAAGCATGACCTTTCTGGTAATGTGGTGACAACCAAACTGAACGAGCAAATCGGTAAGAGCATCGCTCAAGCAGGTGGTGGAATGTATGTGCATGTCGACCAGACTAACTTGGCACAGTCGCTTTTGGAGAAGGAAATCGAGAAGATGCAGAAGGAAGACATCTCGCAATCGATGTACTCCGAATATGACGAGCAGTTCGTGGGCGTAGCTTTGCTGCTGTTCATCGTGTTAGTTGTGGAGTTCTGCATCATGGAACGGAAGAATCATGTGTTCACGAAATTCAAACTTTTCAAGTGATGATAGGAGGACGGAATTGGTTATGAGAAGGATATTGTTACTTATAGTGTTTAGTTCTGTGTTGATGGCGGCAATGGCTCAGAGTGCCCGTGACTTCATCCGCATGGGCAACAAAGCTTATCGTGATGGACAATACGACAAGGCGGAGACATTGTATTTGAAGTCGCTCGCTAAAGACCCTACTTTCGAAGGCTACTACAACTTGGGCAATGCCTACGTGATGCAGGAGAAGGATTCTACCGCTTTTGAGAATTACAAAAAGGCGGATTCTATCGGCACAAATGACCCCATGCGCAAAGCGCGCAACTTCCACAATATGGGCAACATCTGGTATGCTCAAGGTGTGGGAGCCATGCGTCAGCAGGGAGGAAATGCAACGGCTGCTCTCCAAAGGGCTGTGGATTTCTACAAGAGCTCCTTGCGTTGCAATCCCGATGATAACGAGACACGTTATAATCTGGCGATGGCGCAGTATCTGCTGAAGAAGAATCAAGACCAGCAGCAAAATGGTGGAAATGATAACAAGAATCAGGATCAGCAAGACAAGGACAAGCAACAGCAGCAAGATCAACAACAGCAGCAAGACCAAAAGAAAGAGGAGGAAAAGCAACAACCTCAACCTCAGGAACAGAAGAAGGATGATATGAGTGACCAGGCAGCAGAACAGCTTCTCAATTCTGCCCAGCAGGATGAGAAGAGCGTGCAGCGTAAAGTCAATCAGCACCCGAATAATAAACGTCGTAGTTTAGAGAAAGATTGGTAAAGATGAAACGGCTATTATACATATTGATATTTGTATGCTTCTCCATCAGTGCTTTTGCTGATGGGGATGTGACATTCCAGGTGTCAGCACCTTCTACGGTGGAGACGGGAGGTAAGTTTCGTGTGCAGTTCACGGTGAACACACAAAATGTTTCTTCTTTCAGTCCACCTGACTTCAAGGGCTTTGAAGTGATTTATGGCCCTGCCACCTCCTCCCAGAGCAGTTTCCAGATTGTCAATGGTCGTACCTCACAGAGCAGTAGCATCATCTACACTTTTGTGCTGATGAGTGGTGCACCTGGCACATACACCATAGGCAGTGCCAGTGTGCTGGTGGAAGGCAAGACCGTGAAGTCCAAACCTGTGCAGGTGCGTGTCTTGTCTGGTGGTTCACAAGGAGCACAGGGTGGGGGAGCCTCCTCGAATGGCGGTGGACGTCAGTCATCTGCCACAACCGAACAGCCTTCCTCTAACATCTCAGCCAGAGATTTGTTCATGACAGCGACAGCTTCCCGTACGACTGTTCATGAGCAAGAGGCGATCTTGCTGACCTACAAGATTTATACTTTGTTGGATTTAAGACAGTTGGATGGTAAACTGCCTACACTCGATGGCTTCCAGATTCAGGAGATTCCATTGCCACGTACGAAGGAATTTGGAATTGAGCAATACAACGGACGCAATTATCAATCGGTGGTGTGGAGCCAATACCTTCTGTTCCCACAGAAGTCTGGTACGTTGACCATCCCATCCATCACCTACGAGGGACTGGTCATCACTCGCAATCGCAACCTTGACCCCATTGAGGCCTTCTTCAATGGACAGAGTGGCTATACGGAGGTGAAGCGGAAAATCACCACACCTACTTTGACCATCCATGTCTCTCCGCTTCCCAACAAGCCCGAGGGCTTCTCTGGGGCTGTGGGTAAGTTCTCTGTCTCATCAAGCATCAGCACACAAGAGGTGGATGCCAACGAGGCTGTCACGCTGAAAATCAACGTGAAGGGTAGTGGTAACATGAAGTTAATCTCTACCCCAACCGTGAACTTCCCTAAGGATTTCGAGACTTACGATGCGAAGGTGAATGATAAATTCCAGTTGACCAATACAGGTTTGGCAGGTGCTAAGGAGTTTGAGTACCTCTTCGTTCCTCGTCATGCGGGCACCTATGAGATTCCTGCTGCCGATTTCATCTATTTCGACACAGATTCTCGTGCCTACAAGACCCTGAAGACAGAAGCCTATACCATTAAAGTGAACAAGGGCAAGGGGGGATCAGGACAGAGTGTTTCCAACTATAGTGGTCAACAGCAGGATGTACAGCAACTCAATCAGGACATTCGCTTCATCAAACAAGGGGAGGTAGAACTGCATCAGCAAGGCAAGACCTTCTTCGGTACATGGAAATATGGCATGGCTTACCTCTTGCCATTGCTGCTCTTCGCCATCATCCTGATTTTGGGTCGCAAGCAGATGAAGGCTAATGCCAATGTGGCACTCTCTCGTGGCAGAAAAGCTAACAAGGTGGCACTCAAACGTATGAAGACTGCCAAGAAATTGCTTGATGCACATGACCAGAACCGATTCTACGATGAAGTGCTCCGTGCCCTCTGGGGCTATGTGGGTGATAAGTTCAATATGTCGCAGGAGTCACTCAACAAGGAGAACATCGAACAGTCACTCATGTCGCGCCAAGTGCCAGAAGAGCAGATTCGTCAGTTTATGAAGGTGCTGAACGATTGTGAGTTTGCACGTTATGCACCAGGTGATGCCAATACGAACATGGGGAATGTCTATAACAGTGCCATCGATGCCATCACCAAAATGGAGGATAACTTATGAAGGATTGAAAAATTGAAGTTCTATGATGAAGAAGATATTATCACTGTTAGTTATTAGTTTTTCATTTATAGCATCCTTTGCCATTACGAAGCCAGAGGCGGATGCTCTCTATGAGAAAGAGCAGTATCGTGAGGCTGCGGCTGCTTACGAGCAGATACTCAAGCAGGAAGGTGTGGCAGCCGAGGTCTATTATAACTTGGGCAACTGCTATTATAAGTTGGATGAGATTCCTCTGGCTGTGCTCAATTACGAGCGTGCCTATCTCCTCGACCCTGGCGATAGCGATATCCGTGCTAATCTGGCTTTGGCACGTGGCAAGACCATCGACAAGGTTGTGCCTCCATCGGAGATGTTCTTCGTTACATGGTGGCGTGACCTGACCCATTGCATGAGCATGAATGCTTGGACAATTCTGGGCATTGTGGCCTTCATCCTGATGTTGACAGGTGTACTGATATATATCTTTGTGCCTCAACTCACTGCCCGCAAGATTGGTGTCTATGGAGCGATGGGACTGCTGGTCATCGTGGTGATATCGAATTTGGCTGCCGTTTCCCAGCACTTGGATCAAACCCATCGTAGTACAGCCATCATCCTTACCCCAGCTGTCACTGTGAAGAGTTCACCCAGCAACACCAGCACCGATCTCTTCCTCATCCATGAGGGTTCAAAGGTCGAAATCCTGGATGGCTCCATGAAGGACTGGCTCGAAGTGAAGTTTGAGGAAGGCAAACAAGGCTGGGTCCCCCTCACTTCTCTCGAAATCATCTAACCCCTCCCTCCTCCTTACCCCTCGTTCCTCGCCTCTCGCACCCTGCTCATTCCTCCTTCTCCTCCCCGTCCGTGCTCGGTGGTTTTCCCGCCGGTTCCTCTCACCTCTAATCTCCAAACAATGAACGAACTCAACGAATTAGACCATCAACTCACGCTTGCCATTAATGGCAGCGATAATCTCTTCTGGGACAATCTGATGTACACCATTACTGACACGTTCTCGTGGTCGGTAGTCATTGTGGCGTTACTCATCATCATTTTCAAGAACAACACATGGAAGGAAACGGTCATGGTCTATGTGACCCTTGCCTTGCTCATCTTTGTGGCTGACCGCATCTGCTCTGGATGGGTGAAACCGACAGTGGCGAGATGGCGCCCTGCTCAGGATCCTCAACTGATGTATTTAGTTGATGTCGTACGCAACTATCGTGGGGGACGTTTCGGATTCTTCTCAGGTCATGCCTGCAACACCATGTGTGTTGCCATGTTCCTCTCGTGGTTGTTCCGTAGTCCCAAGGTGACAGTCACGCTCATCTTTTGGTCGTTGTCCACCACCTTCACACGCCTCTATCTTGGCGTACACTATTTAGGTGATGTTACGGTAGGCTTTTTGATAGGCGCCGCATTGGGTGGTCTCTTCTATTGGCTGATGGAGCGTTTTGTCCATCCTAAAGTAGGGCTTAAACGTTTCATTTCTGAACAGTTCACCTCATCTGGCTATCTGAAGAGTGACATGAATACCTTCATGACCATCATCTTTTTCAACTACATCTGCATCCTTATTTTTGCGCAGACTTTAGGCATAGAATGACCACACGTTTCGTGGTTTCATCCACCCGATACAGTTCGGAACTTCTCCGTCCTACTACCCAGACAATCTCTTCTCCATCCATCAGAAGCGGTTGTCTTTCTTTTTCAAAAAGGTTCAGTTTCTGATCCGTCAGATAGTCACTCAGCAATTTCCGCTTTCCTCCCATGCCAAAAGGTGCAAACGTGTCTCCCACTAAAGGCCTACGCATCGTCAATCTCCCCTGCAACTTGTCTGCATCCAGATAAGCATAACACGGATCTCTCTCTATCCTCACTTCCTCCACACTCTCGACCCGACATTCAATACCCAAGTCACTGCCCCCATGAAGGTCAGCCTTATCGTTCAGGTTTATGTCCAACTCCATATTTAAGTCAAGCTCCAACCTGTCTTCCCCCTCCACAATTATTTCCTCCCTATCAATCAAAACCCTTCGTCGGTTCCCCACAAACACCACCCCACTTTCCCTCTTCCTTTCCCTCTCTTCCCCCTCATCCATCGTCCGTGCCCAGCGGTTTCTCCACCGCTTCTCCAGCACCTTCATCATCTCCCTCATTTGCGTCTTATTAAATCCCAAAGGCGCCAGCAATTCATGCAGTACCGAAATAGGGGAGGACTGTTGCATTAATATATATATAATAATGTGTATATCCCCACCTTCAGTTCGCCAGCTGCATGCTTCGATAGCCTGTGCCATCGCTTGCCGATACACCTTCTCCACTTCTGTCAGATTTTCCATGGTCGATGTCAGATTCTTGGCTGCTCCCTGATTGATGCTTTCCAGTATCGGCATCACACCCAATCTCACCTTGTTCCTGGCATACTTATCTTCCAAATTCGTATGGTCAGTCACATATTGCTGTCCAATTTCCGTCAGATACTCCACAATCTCTTCCCGAGTCAGACACAGTAAGGGTCTCACAATATCATTCTGCCTTGCCTGCATACCACACAATCCCCTGATACCCGTTCCCCTCGTCAGGTTCAGCAAGAACGTTTCGTTATTGTCATCCTGATGATGTCCCACTGCAATAGCCTCAGCCCCTACTTCCTCCTTCATCTTTCCGAACCAATCGTACCGCAGCTCGCGTGCTGCCATCTCAATGCTGATTCCCCGGCTCTGAGCATACGCTTCCGTGTCGAAGTCCACCTTCTACAACGTCCACCCTTGTTCTTGACACAAATCCTTCACAAACGCCTCATCCCTTATGCTCTCCTCACCCCGCAGATGGAAGTTGCAATGAGCAGCCACCACCTCGTAACCTAACTCCTTCAATATCCTTGCCAGACACACCGAATCAGGTCCACCACTCATGCCGACCATCACTCGTGCGCCCTCACTCAAAAGTGCATGACTGCCGATAAAATTCTTTACTTTCTCCTTAATCTCTTTCATAAATCGTCGCAAAAGTAAGGAAAAAAAGGCATCCTTGCAAAAAAATCCTCCTTTTTGTTTTGTAGTGTCTAAAATTTGTACTACCTTTGCACTCGCAAAACAAAAAACTACCCATTGGTGCGTTGGATGAGTGGCTTAGTCAACGGTCTGCAAAACCGTGTACACCCGTTCGAATCGGGTACGCACCTCTTAGTCGATTCGGGGATGACTGGATTTGACAGCAAGATGAGGTGGTACGTAAGCATGCAGAGAGTCGATGCCTCTCTCTCGAATCTCAGACATCAAAGAATTAATTGGCGAAACTCGTTACGCTCTCGCTGCCTAGTCGAAGCACAGTAGATCTGGCCTAATTCCCT
>JBGUMY010000447.1:0-10179 GCA_045117095.1 Bacteroidaceae bacterium
CAAGAAGCAAGAAAACGACCTGCAAGAAGCAAGACGGCCGCTTGCAAGAAGCAGGCCGCCCGCCTGCAAGAAGGACAACGGATTGGATTTGACTCATAGTGGTTTTGACATTTAACGTCTCATTATGTTGCAAAGATAGAAAAGGATTTCTGAAAACTTCAATAATTTGACCAGTTTTTTTACCATTATTTGCAGATGTATTTAATAATGAGTACCTTTGCAGCCGATTTTTAACTAAAGGGGTGCTCGCTGTGGCGGGCTGAGATGATACCCGCGAACCTGATGCAGGTAATGCTGCCGTAGGAAGGATTCATTGAAAAAGTTGACAGTTGATGGCCTATATCAACATGTTTCATCCCCTTTTCATTGTTTAATCTTTAGTTAAAGTACAGTTTTTATGGTAAAAAGAATTTATGCCGCATGCCTCCTTTGCAGTTCTCTGGGCATGATGGCGCAGTCGAAGCAAACGGCTATCGACACAACAAAAGTAGTTGACCTCGATGAGGTGAACGTGATTTCCACCCGTGCAGGAGCCACAACGCCTGTGGCTCACACCAACGTGACCAAGGAGCAGATTGCAGAAATCAACACAGGCAAGGATCTTCCCTACATTCTTTCGATGACTCCCAGTGTGACCACCACCAGCGATGCTGGTAATGGTATGGGTTACACCACCTTGCGTGTGCGTGGTGTCGATCCTTCGCGCATCAACATCACAGCCAACGGCATCCCCATGAATGATGCAGAGAGTGCTCAGGTCTATTGGGTGAACATTCCTGATTTCGCTTCGAGTGCTGAAAATGTGCAGATTCAACGTGGTGCTGGAACTTCCACCAATGGTGCGGGTGCATTTGGCGCCACGGTGAATATACAGACGGCCAAATTAGACATGAAACCTTCTTTTGGTTACGACATGTCAGGTGGTTCTTATGGTACCCACAAGGAGACGTTCCGTTTTGCTTCTGGCCTGTTGGGCAATCATTGGGCTGTGCAAGGCCGACTTTCTAATATAAGTACTGATGGCTACATCGACCGTGCATCGGCTCGTTTGGGCTCTTATTTCTTGCAGGCTGCCTACTATGGTGACAACACGGTGGTGAAGTTCATCACCTTCAACGGTCAGGAGAAGACCTACCATGCCTGGAACTACACCAGCAAGTATGAGCAGAGCCTCAACCATCGCACCTACAATTCCTGTGGTGAATATTACGACGCAGACGGCAATCGCCACTACTACGAGAACCAAACGGACAACTACCATCAGCAGCACTACCAATTGTTGTGGAACCAGAACCTTGGTTCGATGTTCACACTCAATATGGGTCTGCATCTGACCAAGGGCGATGGCTATTATGAGCAGTACAAAGCCAACAAAAAGCTTTACCTCTTCAACATCAACGAACCTGGCGACTACAGCACCAAAGGCGACCTCATCAACCAGAAGAAGATGGACAACGACTTCTACGGATTCATCGCCTCGCTCAACTTCAACAACAAACGAGGGCTGCAAGCATCCCTTGGTGGGGGTTGGAACAAGTACGATGGCGACCACTTCGGTAAGGTCATCTGGGCAAAGGACGTACTCATCCAGCCTGATTTCTTCTATTACGACAACAACGCCAGGAAGTACGATGGTAACATCTATGGCAAGGTGAACTACGAGTTCCTCAAAGGTCTCAGCGCCTTCATCGACCTGCAATATCGCCATGCCAGCCTCCACATGAATGGACTCGCAGATGAATACGACAAGCAGAAGAATCAGATTATCTTCGACGAGCGTCACGCTTACAACTTCTTCAATCCCAAGTTCGGTCTCTTCTACCAAATCAACAAGCACAATCATGTGTATGGCAACTTCTCCATCGCTCATAAGGAGCCAACCCGTAACGACTTTGAGGAGAATATCGGTGTGAACCTGAAAGCAGAGAAACTCATCGACTGGGAACTCGGCTACAAATACCAAAGCCCCACCTTCACGGCAGGCATCAACCTCTACTGGATGAACTACACCAACCAATTCGTGTTGACAGGTCAGTTGAACGAAATCGGCGAGATGATTGCCTCCAACGACAACAGCGGCAAGTCCTATCGTGCAGGTATCGAACTTGAGGCTGCCTACCAGCCTGTCAAGTGGTTCCGTTGGGACATGAACGTCACCTTCAGCCGCAACCGCAACAAGAACTGGACAGTAGCGGCCACACAAGAAGACACATGGGAGGATCAGGGCACGCTCAACCTCGGCGAGACCCCAACTTCGTTCTCGCCTGGCATCATCTTCAACAACATTCTCTCCTTCAAATGGATGGGATTCAAGGCACAATTCATCAGCCAATACATCGGTAAGCAGTATATGACCAACACAGGTTTCGACTACGCCAAGGTGGGCGATGACTATGTGAAGATGACCCTCTCCGACTACTTCATCAACAACCTCGACCTCTCTTACAACTTCAAGCTGAAGAGTCTGAAGAGTGCCACCATTGGTGTGACCCTCTACAACCTCACCTCGCTCAAGTACGACAACAACGGATGGGCATACTGCGAAGTCGGCAAGGACAACAACGGCAAGGCATACGCTTGGACAACCGACCTCTACGAGAGCGGCTTTGCTCCACAGGCACCCCTCCACTTCTTGGCACATCTTTCCCTCAACTTTTAGAATCAAAGACGCTAATGATTGCCTTTCTCTCTGCCCATTGGCTTGACATAACGACCACGATACTCGGCCTCATCTACATCTGGCTCGAGTATCGTGCCAGTATTGCTTTGTGGTTCATCGGCATCATCATGCCTGCCCTCGACATCTACCTCTATTGGCAGCATGGGCTGTATGGTGATTCAGGCATGGCCATGTACTACACAGCTGCTGCCATCTACGGCTACATCACTTGGAAATGGGGGGCGTTTTTTGTGAAAGGCAAGGAGCAAGGGGGAAGGAACAAGAAAGAATTGCCCATCACCCACATGCCGCTGAAACTTTACCTGCCAGCCGTCCTCTTCTTCTTCTGCGCATGGGGCATCATCTACTACGTGCTCATCACCTGGACCAACTCCACCGTTCCTGTGCTCGACTCCTTCACCAATGCCCTCTCCTTCGTGGGACTTTGGGCTTTGGCACGTAAATACATCGAGCAATGGTGGTTCTGGATTGGGGTCGATATTGTCTGCTGCATCCTCTATGTACAGAAAGACATCCCCTTCAAGGCTGGACTTTACGGACTCTATATCATCATCGCAATCTTAGGATATTTCAAATGGCAAAGACTCATGAGGCAGTCATCCTCGCAGCAGGAGATTACCCCACCCACCCCCTATTAGTAACCATATAAAGTGCATCGGATACCCAATACTTTGTCGATAACAGGACTCGCAAAACAGGAAAAAAGCTCTCTCATGTGAAATATTCCTCCCCATGGAGTGATTTTCTCAGTTTTTAGTTGTACCTTTGCCATGTCATCGATGATAAATCCATAGAAAAATGAAACAGATAATCATGATCTTGATGATGCTGACAATGGGACTGACAGCATCTGCTCAAAGCAAACGTACAGTGATACGCGAACGTGTAGACAGCGTGTTGCGCAAGAACTATCAGAGGGGTTCCTATGACACCCTCTACATGAAACGTCCAGACAGCAAACTGACACTGAAACTGAGGGCCAACCTGTCTGGCTACTACCAGCATTCCAAATTTCACGAAAATGGCAATCGCTACAACGCCAAACTCAATACCGACACCCGTGGAACCGTCAGCGTAGCAGCCACCTACTATGGAATCACAGCAGGCGTAGCACTCAATCCTGCCCGTCTGTCTGGTAAGAATAAAGATATGGAATTCAACCTCAACGCCTATGGCAACCGCTTTGGTATAGAGGCTAACTACCAGGACTCCAAGACACTCTCTGGCGACATCGACCACAATAACGGCACCTTCCACCTCTCCAAGGATGACGTGAAGTTGACACTGATCACCGTTACGGGATACTACGCTTTCAACTACAAGCACTTTTCCTACCCCGCTGCTTTCACACAGTCCTACATCCAGAAGCGTTCAGCTGGTTCATGGCTCTTAGGTGCCACTTATCAGGGTGGCAGAATCAAAAGCACTGATGATGCCCCCGCCGAGTTGGGCAAAATGCGCATCACCATGCATTCTTTTGCCATAGGTGGTGGCTACGGCTACAACCTCGTGGCAGGCAAATGGCTCTTCCATGCCTCTGCTCAGCCCAGCCTGATTATCTTCAACGACAACGACATCGAAGAAAATGGTGTGAAGCGCGACGGTAAAACTTATTTTCCTGAGATCATCACCAACACCAGAGCGGCCATCGTCTATAACATCAACCAGAGATATTTTGTCGGCTCCACCTTCCTCTTCAACACCACGATCTTGGGCGACAACGACGATTACACGCATCAGACCAAATGGCGTGCCCGTGCCTTCTTTGGTTTCCGCCTGTAAACTCAAAAAAATCACGAGTGTACACCCACAAGTGAAAAATAAAAAAACATCAAAAACTTTGTCTCTTTCGAAAAAAGTGTGTAACTTTGCCGGCGCAACCAGAGAAACAGTTACAAATGTTCACACTTAAAACATAAATAATCCCATGTCAGAGAAAGAACAACTTGACCACTTGCAGCGGCTGGTTCATCTCATCAGCGATGACAACGAACTGCTCAGCCGTGCCAACAATTTCATGCAGCGCCTCGTCAACACCAAATATGATGCGCTTGGTGCACAGGACATCTCTTCTCAACTTGCCGCTGCCGAAAAAAAAAAAGAGGGGAGACACCAGTGACGGAGGAGAAGAGTTGACAGAGGAATTGTAAATGGTAAATGGTACTTTGTACATGAACAAATGGATGATTATCGTGCTTGCCTGGGCATTGTCTTTAGGCATGCACGCACAAAGTGTGGAATATACACAATCGGACAGCGCCTTGGTAGTGGCACTCTTGGATGCAGCGAAACATCAGCGTGGTCCTGAAAACCCCATCTTCTATTTTGGCAAGAAATTCTTGGGACTTCCCTATGTGGGACAGACTTTGGAGTTGGGTGACACGGAACACCTCATCGTCAACTTGCATGGGCTCGACTGCACCACATTTGTGGAGACGGTGTTAGCGCTTGCGATGTGTGACCAGCAAGACAAACGCACGTTCGACGCTTTCTGCCAGAACCTCTCGAAGATTCGTTTCCGTGGGGGCAAGATGACCGATTACACCTCACGCCTGCACTACTTCACGTGGTGGGCAGAGGACAACGAACGTTTGGGTATTGTGGAAGACATCTGTCCAAAGTCAGAACCTTGGGGTGCCTTCACAGCCGTGCAAACCATCAATATCAACTATATGTCTGCCCACCCTACCCTCTACAAGCAGTTGAAGAATCATCCCCAATTCGTACCTGTCATCAAGAAATATGAGCAGGCCACCAATGGCAGAAAGTTCCGTTATATTCCCAAGCAGAACCTCTCGTGGAAACAGGATTCTGCTTTGGGAGCCATCAAGGATGGTGACATCGTGGCGATGCTGACTGATAGCGACGGACTCGACACGCGCCATATCGGCATCGCTTTCTGGCGAAACGGACGGCTGCACTTGCTCCATGCTTCGAGTCTCTACAAGAAAGTGCTCATGAGCGAGGAGACCTTCTACGAATATGAGATGAAGCAGGCAAAGCATACGGGCATCCGCGTGTTCAGAATGAAAGAGTAAATGCATGGCACAAAGTTTTGTCATACTGATTTGTCTTTTTACTCCATTAGGCATCCTATGGCTTACCTACAAGAGCATAGCACTCCGCAAGGTGGGGAGCATCATCATTGCCTACATCGTGGGATGCACATTGGGGCTGACGGGAATCATTCCTGACACAGAAGAGATGCACAGTTTGCAGACCACCATCGCCTCTGCAGCCATTCCCTTCGCCATTCCACTCCTGCTGTTCTCTGCCGACCTGAAGGCATGGGCACGATTGGCTCCAGCATTCATCAAAAGCACCATCTTCGGAATGCTTGGATGTGCCTTCGCCATTACCATCGGCTTTTTCATCTATGGCAAGAGCGACCCTACCCTCTTTGCCCATGTAGGGGGCATGCTCACAGGACTTTACACAGGTGGCAACGCCAATCTCGCCTCGCTGAAAATCGCCTTAGGCGTGGATGATGCGACCTATATCCTCACATCGGCTTACAGTACAGTACTGAGTGCCATTTATCTCTTTTTCGTCATCATCTTTGGCAAACGGATTCTGCGTTTGTTCATGCCCGACTTCAAAGAAGATAAGACCATCGAGGACAAGACCATCAAGATAGAGAATCATGAGGACGAGCTCTTTTGGGGACTGTTCCGCAAGGACAACCTCAAGCATTTAGGGATGGGTCTGCTGCTGACCATCTTCATCATCGCTTTAGGAGCAGGCATCGCCAGCCTCTTCCCCAAAGATGCATTCCAGTCGGTCTTCATCCTCAGCATCAGTCTCTTCTCCATCTTCGCTTCGCTCAACCGACGTGTACGAGGGCTGAAACGCACGTTTGAAGCAGGCACCTTCTTCATCCTCATCTTCAGTATGGCAGTGGCTTCGCAAGTGAGCCTAAAGACCCTCACCGACATCAATCCAGACATTTTCCTCTTCATTACGGTCGCCACATTGGGGTCGCTATTCTTCCATGTTGTGCTGAGTGCCATCTTCCGCATCGACACTGACACAACCCTCACCACCAGCATCTCGCTCATCTGCTCCCCACCTTTCGCTCCTGTGATGGGCAGCGCTTTGAAGAACAAGGCCGTCATTGGTCCGGGCATCGCAGTAGGTCTCTTCGGTTATGCCATCGGTACTTACTTCGGATTCGGGCTTACACAATTGCTGTTGGCAATATAAAATAGACAAAACAAACCATAAAATAGAATCATCATGTATTGTTTTTCAGGCACAGGCAATAGCCAATGGGTAGCAGACAAGATACAAGGACTTCTGACAGAGGAGGAGGACGTGTTCGGTATGGTCTTTCCTGTCTATGGTTGGGGAATTCCCAAGGTGGTGCATGAGTATATCGAGGCACATTTGGAAGACATCCAGAAAGCCCAATATGTGTGGGTGGTGATGACCTGTGGCGATGACATCGGCTATGCTGACGAGGTGCTCAGCAAGGCGATGAGCAGGAAGCCTGATCTCGTGTACTCTGTCAGGATGCCCAACACCTATGTGTGTCTGCCTGGCTTTGATGTGGACAAGGATGAGGTGGCGACAGCAAAGGTGCAGGAGACCCTGAAACGGTTGCCAGGCATTGTGGAGAGTATCCAGAAGCGAGAGACAAAGCTGGAGGTGGTGAGAGGCAAGATGGCCTGGGTGAAGACCCACGTGCTGTATCCCCTCTTCAACCGATTCCTTGTCACTGACAAATACTTCCACACCCTCCAGAAGCAATGCATCCGTTGCAAACGCTGTGTGAGAGGCTGTCCGATGGGCAATATCGCCCTCTCAGACAAGGGTGTCATCGTGTGGAAACATGAGCATTGCACAGGTTGTCTGCGCTGCTACCACCGATGCCCCAATCATGCCGTGCACTTCGGCAAATTCACCAAAAACAAAGGACAAAAGATTCATGATTTCAATTGACAAACTGGGTGTGGAGTTTTCAGCCACACCCCTCTTCATAGATGCCAGTTTTGTGGTCAATCCCAAAGACCGCATTGCCCTTGTGGGCAAGAACGGAGCAGGCAAGAGCACGATGCTGAAGATTATCGCCGGCATGCAGGAACCCACCTACGGACAAGTGTCACGCCAGAAGGACATCACTATCGGCTACCTGCCCCAGGTGATGGTGCTGGCCGACAGCCGAACGGTGATGGAAGAGGCTGAGACAGCCTTTGCCCACATCAGCGAGATGCAGGAACGCTTGGACAAGATGAACGATGAAATTGCCCGCCGCACAGATTATGAGAGTGAGTCGTATATGGCACTCATCGAGAAGTTCACCCACGAGAATGACCGCTTCACCATGATGGGAGGCACTAACTACCACGCAGAACTGGAACGCACCTTGCAGGGATTGGGATTCCAGCGAGCTGATTTCGACCGTCCTACGGCAGAGTTCTCTGGCGGATGGCGTATGCGTATCGAACTCGCCAAACTCCTCTTGCAGAAGCCAGACCTTCTGCTCCTCGACGAGCCTACCAACCACCTCGACATTGGTTCTATCCAATGGTTGGAACAGTTCCTGATGCAACGAGCCAATGCAGTCATGCTGGTGAGCCACGACCGTGCATTTATTAATAATGTGACCAATCGTACCATCGAAATCACTTGCCATCGCATCAACGACTACAAGGTGAAGTATGACGAATATGTGAAACTGCGAGATGAGCGTCGTGAACAGCAACTGCGAGCATACGAAAATCAGCAGAAAGAGATTGCGGACATCAAACAATTCATCGAAACCTTCAGATATAAGCCCACCAAATCGAACCAAGTGCAGTCACGCATCAAGATGTTGGAAAAGATTGTACCTATCGAGGTGGACGAGGTGGACACCAGCAGCCTCCATCTGAAATTTCCTCCCTGCCTGCGTAGTGGCGACTACCCCATCATCTGTGAGGATGTGGCGAAGAGTTACGGCTCTCACTTGGTCTTCGCCGATGTGAACCTGACCATCAAGCGAGGCGAGAAAGTGGCGTTTGTAGGAAACAATGGTGAGGGAAAATCCACCTTGGTCAAGTGCATCATGAACGAGATACCCTTCGAGGGGAATTTGAAGATTGGACATAACGTGCAGATTGGCTATTTTGCCCAGAACCAAGCCCAACTCCTGAATGGAGACATCACCGTGTTCGACACGATTGATCATGTGGCGAAGGGCGACATCCGACTGAAGATTCGTGACATCTTAGGTGCTTTCATGTTTGGAGGCGAAGCATCTGACAAATACGTAAAAGTGCTCTCAGGAGGTGAACGTAGCCGACTCGCCATGATTCGTCTCTTGCTCGAACCCGTCAATCTGCTCATCCTCGACGAGCCCACCAACCACCTCGATATGCAGTCGAAAGACGTGCTCAAGCAAGCCATCAAAGACTTCGACGGTACAGCCATCATCGTCAGCCACGATCGTGATTTTCTCGATGGATTGGTGGACAAGGTCTATGAGTTTGGAGGAGGGAAAGTACGTGAACACCTCGGTGGCATCTACGACTTCCTACAAAAGAAACAGATTGAGAGCCTCAATGATCTTGGCAAGAACTTGAGCAGCACAGGCAGTCCCTCTGGAACGGCCCAAACAATTGATAGCTCACCCAAAGAACCTGTCAACTCTCAACCCTCAACTGTCAACTCTCAACCCTCAACTGCCAAATCTCAACCCTCAACTCCCCAAGACCTCAGCAACAAAGTGCAGTCCCTCCTCTCCTATGCCGAACTCAAGGAGCGCAACAAGACCATTAAGAAAGCTGAAAAAGCCGTTGAAGCGGCAGAACAAAAGATTGAGAAGTTGGAAGCCGAGATTGCCAAGATAGAAGCTAAACTCGCCACACCCGAAGGAGCCTCTGACACCACCCTCTTCACCCAATATGGTGAGCTGAAAACCCAACTCGCCTCAGCTGAAGACGAATGGACAGAAGCAAGCATGGAGCTGGAAGAGCTGAAGAATTGAAAAATGAAAGGATTGAAAGGATTGAAATTGGCTATCAAAAAATCCACCCTTCTCCCGAAGAGTGGATTTCTCGACTAATTAACTAACTAACTAATTATTAACCTATTTATGCTTTACTAACTTTTTCTGGTGCAAAGTTACAGACTTTTTACTAAACAGACTTTCTCTTTTGTTTCATTTACTTCAACATTCTAAACATACACGCACATTTTTAAAAGATGTATCATAAGTGAAAGTCTATGTAACGCAGTTTTATTGATTTTCAGCTAAAAAGGATGAAAAAAGTAAACAAAAGTCTGTGTGCCCCCAATTACTTCCAGAAATTGACAACACGATTTACATTTTTTCAACACGAACCTTTTAGTTTAACGGATTCAAAGTTGAGTAAAAGGATTGAGAGGTACTGAAAACAAAAATGGAGGAATCTTGCGATTCCTCCGATTTCGTACCGGAAGCGGGGCTCGAACCCGCACGGGCGCAATGCCCAAGGGATTTTAAGTCCCTCGTGTCTACCATTCCACCATTCCGGCAC
>JBGUMY010000448.1:0-4126 GCA_045117095.1 Bacteroidaceae bacterium
TATTATTATATTTTCAATCGTGGCAATGAGCAAGGTTTCATCATCGTAAGTGCAGACAGTCGCACGAAGAAAATCTTAGCTTATTCAAACGAAGGACATTTTGATGTAGATGCCTTGCCACCTGAAATGAAGGCATGGTTAGGTGGTTACACGGAGGCTTTATCGGATTTATCGATGACGCCAGACTCTTTGTTGGCTCAACTGCAGTCAGGGCCACTGATGAAGGCTGTTCGCGACGATTCAGAATTGGCGCCAGAAGTGAAGCCGCTATTGGGCGACATCTGCTATGCGCAAGCGTTTCCCTACAATGCATTGTGTCCACATAAGAGTCCCACAGGCTGTGTGGCGACAGGGGCAGCACAAATCATGCGACTCTATGAGTACCCCAAGCAGCCATCGGGCAAGACACACAGTTACGATAACGAAGGGGAGCAGGTGAGTTGCTCATTCACCACTGCTTACGACTGGGCAAACATGCTGCCAACATATAGTAAAACAGGAGGCAACGAGTCACAAAACACAGCCATCAGTCAGTTGATGTTTGAGGTAGGTGCTGCCTGCAACATGGAGTATTCCCCATCTGGTTCAAGTGCAAGCCGCATCGATATGGCAAAAGCATTGGTGGAGTATTTTGGTTATGGTAACAACATGGTGAATTTCCGTCGTGATGCATTCACGCCAGATGATTTTGTGTATTTCCTGAAGAAAGAATTGAACGAAGGAAGACCTGTGCTGATGGGTGGAACGGATGAGGATGATTACGGACACTGCTTCGTGTGCGACGGTTATGACACCAATGGACTTTTCCACTTCAACTGGGGCTGGAACGGCATGAGCAACGGCTATTTTGAGATTACGAACCTGTCGCCTGTACGTCCAGGCAGCCGCAATGGTGCCTTGGCCAACTACAACGAAAACGTGACGTTCATTGGTGGCATCCAGCCTCCCACGGGCAAGAACGACACAAAAGTGAACGTGCTGAGCATGCAGGGACTGACAACGGCTGCAAATGGCACAAAAGGAAGTCGCGTGTCAATCAAGATTGAACGTGTGAGCAACTGCACGATCGGCAACTTCACTGGAAAGTTTGGTGTGGGACTCTACAAGAACGGAGAGTTTGTAAGAACACTGGACGTGATTGACGCTACACTCACGCCGACTCGCTCTTATTTAGATAATGAATTTGGTCCCATCCTGCCTGCCAATATTTCTGGCGATGAGTATCAGCTGGTGATGGTGAGCAAGGCCAACAATGATAGCAAATGGCGTCCCATCCTGACGGCAGGCGTCAGTTGCATTGATCTGGAAGTGAAGGGAGACAAAGTGACCTTGAAGCCCAATAGTTTTGACCGATACATTGATCTGGACGATCTCTCGCCTACAGCTTCAGCTTCCTCCACTTCTGGTAAGAAGGACAAAAAAGACAAGAAAGACAAGAAAGACGATAGGGGGAGCGTGACGAATGGATTGGGAGGCATTGACGCTAACGACTTCTACGGAAATTGACCCCCCAACCACAAGCGTTGGACAATGTTTCACACAAATCGTGATTAACCATGAAGAGAATCGTATTGACCCTTTCCCTGCTGCTGGCCACACTGGTCACACAGGCACAGACATTCTACGAGTTGCAGTTCACCCACCCTCTTGATGGTCGGAAATATTTAGGTTTGATGACCTACTTCAGCGATGACCGATGCAAAATGCGCATTGTCAGGGCTGACGAGGGTGCCAAAGGGAAAGTGTGGGAAACGGACTATACAAAGACTGTGGAACCTAAAACGCGTGAAACCTCCATGGGACTCATGTACTACCAGCCCAAAGATGGACGTTCCATGCCCACCCTACTATGGTGGTGGCGTGATTTTCACGGCGATGACATGGAGCCCGAGCCCCAAATCATCTATGACCTGACGAACGCCCAAGACAAATTTGATGCGACCAGTTTCAAGGAAAAGCAACTATCAGAACTGACAGCTGCCTATTTGGAGAAGTTCTACAAAACCTCGGATGCCGAATACAAAAATCTGCTTGCTGCCGCCAAGAAAGCAGGCGCACAGAATCAGAAGGAAGTAGTCAGCAAGGGAGGAGATACCCCTACCCTGCGTTTGCTCATGGTGGCCAATACAGAAGTGAACGACATCGGCATCGCCTGTCAGCAAGACATCAAGAACGTGGTCAACGAGTTCCGTAATATCGCTCGTGTGCTGGAGATTCCTTATGAGCAGACCATCGTTAGCGAAGACAACTTCAGCAAAGCGAATGTGGCCAAAGCCATCGAGAACTTCAAACCTGGCAAACAGGACATCGTAGTGTTTGTTTATTCTGGTCACGGCTTTCGTTTCCAAGACCAAAAGGACTATTTCCCCTGCATCGACCTTTCGCCCACAGCGTATGACAAGGCTGTTGACAATTACACGACGATGACCGACATCTATAAGGCCATCACAAACAAAGGCGCACGGCTCAACATCGTGCTGAGCGACTGCTGTAACACAAAAGTGGGCTATGAAGCACCTGCTGTCAGCATCAATACCCTCTTCTCACGTGCTTCGCACAGTCTCGACACCGACAAGTTGCGCAATCTCTTCCTTGGACAAGGTGGAAACGTGTGGGCAACGGCTGCCAGTCCTGGTGAAGCCTCTTGGTGCAGTGTGAAGGGCGGCTTCTTCCTGCTCAGTTTCATTGAGAGCCTTCGCTACCAAATCAGTACGCTCACCCAAGAGAAACCATCATGGGAATCGCTCATCAATCTGGCCATCGATGAAGCTCGCAAGAAGACCAACGGAAATGGTGTGCCACATGAGCAAAACGGTGTGAAACAAGTGAGAACAAAAAGTATCCAATAAGCAAACCAATCATGAAACAGTTACGATATATCTTCTTGATGCTCATGACTTGCACGCTCACACTGGTGCAGGCTCAGAACACAATCCCCTCCACTTCTGAACGCTATGTTCCCAAAGCTATCGACCTGGGACTGCCCAGCGGAACCCTTTGGGCTGACCGCAATATGGCTGTCAACGATAAACCAGGCGATGTCGGTGTCTATTACAGTTGGGGTAGCATCATCTCTTCAGATGAAGACATGGATCGACCTATCGGACAACAGCATCGGTTCACTTGGAGAAAATACGAGCATGGCTCAAATCAAAAATCTCTGACAAAATACTGTACGGACAATGCCTTTGGCACCAAAGATGGAAAGACACAACTTGACCCTATTGATGATGCCGCTGCGGCCTATGCCCAGAATCACAAAACACCCTTTTGGGACGCGTCGTGGCACATACCGACTGAGAAAGAATTTGCGGAATTGATAGATCAATGCAAATGGACATGGACGAATGGAGGCTATAAGATAACAGGCCCCAACGGGAACTCCATCTATTTGCCTGCAGCAGGATGGTTTGGGCACTCCAAGAGTGACACAGGACTGTATTGGACTTCTACCCTCTGCTCAGACTTTCCATGTTATGCCTACGCTATCATGTTCGACGAAGACTTCATCGCATGGAATAACACCAACCGAAATACCGGCTGTTCCATCCGCCCCGTGAAGAGCAAGAAATGACACCATAGGGGATTATTTTGACATCAGATGGAAAGTCGTGACTGAACGGGCTGGGAGAATTGTTTTCTGCAAGTCCACCTTACCCACATTCTTCAGGCTTTCACCTTCGACATCGGAGGTACGATAGGCAACGGCTGTTGAAAGTTGAAAGTTGAAAGTTGAAAGTTGAGATAGGTCGATGCTGATGGAACGGTCTTCTTTGCTATAGTTGATGGCAACGATAGCCAAAGTGCCATCGGTGTTCTTATAGGCTGAAAGCATAAGACCATCTATCTCCATATTGCCATCCATGCTGAGACGGACAGCTCCAGGACGGACAAAGCGAGAGAAATTGCCCATTGTCCACATCAACTTGGAATCACGAACCATATTGGTTTGGATCATTCCACGACCTTGACCACGACCGCCAGAACGTTCCCCTTTCACATACATGCGGATGAGTCCGTCCTTGTAGTTGCCACCAGCAGCTCGCCACCACTGCCACGAACGAGCATTGGCAACGGTCAAGTCATAATGCATCACACGAGCCACATAGAGGGCTTCTTCCATCGA
>JBGUMY010000449.1:0-3074 GCA_045117095.1 Bacteroidaceae bacterium
CCCTCATCCTCTCTTCCAAATTGGAGCAGGCGCGTCAGTTCAAGCGTTGGGTGACCTCGGAGGTGCTGCCAGCCATCCGCAAGACAGGTCGCTACGAGTTGACACCTGCGGAACTGAAGCTACTGGGCGAACAGGCCGACTACTGCCAACAGGTGTTGCAATCGGTATCGTGCACGACCACCACCCAGGTGGCGAAGGAGATGAACATGACGGGGCCTGAACTCTACCGCTGGCTCGTCGCCCTGGGCATCATCTACTGGCAGAGCGGACAGTACATGCTCTATGCGGACTATGCACGGGAGGGACTGGCGAAGAGCCGCACACATCTGCGTTACAGCAAGATGGGCATGGTGAGAACAGAGGTGTATCTGGTGTGGACGGAGAAGGGACGCAAGTTCCTGCACGATATTCTTGACGAGGATTAAAGATGAGTGTACATTATGTTTATACGAAGGATGGGGTGAAGTGGATGCACCCCATCCTCACCAGAGAAGCGTATCTGATGATGAGGAACGGGGACAGGCAGATACCCTATGTCAGCAGAATCCGACAAGGGGAGGAACGATTGAAGTCCGACCTTGTGCAGATGAACTACTCGTGTCTGCCCAACCCCGACGGCACACTGAAAGGCAGCACACGCATGAGCACGACGGTGGGCATGGACATCGACTTCAAGGCGCCAGATGGTCTTTCAACTGAGGAGCGGAAGACTTGGCTACAGGAACGTATGAAAGGAGTGCCCGAACTGGTGTTGAGCAAGAAGGATGAGCTGGGCTTGCTGATGCTGGAGAGGTCAGCCACCAAGGGTTACCATCTTGTGTTCCGTCGCCGACCCGAACTGACGCAAGAGGAAAACTTGACTTGGGCAAGCGAGCTGCTGGGCGTGAAGTTCGACGACAAGGCAAAGGACATCACGAGGGTGTTCTTCACCACGACGGGGAGCAAGGAAGATCTGTTGTATCTGGACGAGGAGATTTTTGTTATTGAGGAGCAAGGGGCAGGGAGCGAGGGGCAAGAGGCAGGGAGCGAGGGGCAAGAGGATACCCAGCTCGTCAGGAATTCCATAGCCAACATTTCTCCTGCTCCTTGCCCCTCGCCCCTTGCCCCTCAACTAAATTACAACGGCATTCCGTTCACAGACATCATTCAGAAGTATTGGGAGCTGTTCAATGAGGGGAAGGAGCCAGTGGAGGGTGACAGGAATGTGCTGACGTTTGAACTGGCAGTAACTATCCGTAGCATCTGCGGCTACTCAATGGAGAAGATGATGCAGGTGATTCCGAACTATTGGGAAGCCCCCTCTGACTCCCCCCAAGGCGAGGGGTATTGCTCGCAAGAGGATGTGGCAGAATGGAAAAGGACAATCGAGAGTGCGCTGAAGGAGCCGAAGAAAGGGATGCCTTACCGACTGAAGCAGGTGCTGGCTGCACTGAAATCGGCGCCAGCGGTGAAAGCCTGCGGAGGTACATTGACCACACCTCCTCCGATGCCGAAACGGTTGCCACCCTTGGTGAAGCTGCTCACAAAGAATGTGCCCTGGTTCTACAAGGCGGCTGTGGCGAATGCGGTGTTCCCTGCCTTGGGTGCTCACCTGCACGGCGTGAAGTTCCGCTATTGGGACAATGTGGAGCATGAGGCGACCTTCATGAACATCCTCATCGGACGGCAGAGTATCGGTAAGGGCACCATCAAGAAGCCCATCGAGTACATCATGGAGGACATCCGACAGCGAGACATCCCCAACCGTCAGCGAGAAGCGGAATGGAAGCAGAAGAACCCCGGTGCGAAGCCGAAGAAAGACCCGAGACCGACGGACATCTGCATCCAGATGCTCATCGACAACCTGACGGATGCCATCTTCAACCAACGTGTCATCGATGCCCACAACAATGGTCAGCGCTTCATCTACACCATCGTGGATGAGATTGAGGGCTTGAAGAATGTGACCTCGAAGGGTACGGTGGATGAGGTGGGTCTGCTCATCCGAAAGGCATACGACAACAGCCTGGTCGGTCAGGAGCGATATGGCTCTGATTCGGTCAGTGGCATCGCGCCTCTGCGGTGGAACTTCAACGCCAGCACGACCCCTCCCAATGCCCGCAAGTTCTTGCGGAAGATGGTGAACGACGGCACATTGAGCCGACTGGACATCTCGACCATCATCCGCAATGATGACGGGGATGACACAGCGCCCATCTTGGGCATCTATGACCACACCTTTGCCGAGGAACTGAAACCCTACATCGACCGTCTGGAGGCTGCCAGTGGACTCATTGAATGTCCGCAAGCCAAGAAACTGGCACTCGACATGCGGAAAGAGAACAACGACACGGCAGACCTCTATGAGTCGGAGGCCTACAAGATTCTTTCTTATCGTGCCAATGTCATTGCCTGGCTGAAAGGGATGGTGCTGTATGTGGCGCACGGCTACAAGTGGTCGAAGGAAATCGCTGATTTCGTCAGGTGGTCGCAGCAGTACAACCTCTGGTGCAAGATGCTCTATTTCGGTCAGCAGCTGGAGAAGGAACTTCGTGAGGAGGTGGAGATTCAGCGACAGTCAGGACCGCAGAACTTGCTGGAATTGCTGCCCGATGAGTTCTCGAAAGAACAGTACTGCCAGATGCGGCAGAGCCAAGGCAAGAGGGGGGATGGCAACTCCACCTTGCGTACATGGGCAAGCCGAAACTACATTGTCTTCGATGAAACCTCTGGCAATTATTGCAAGACGGAGGAATACAAACAAAAATACAAGAAGACGTGATGTGCTACAGTGCTACAGTGCTACAGTTCGATTTTAGAAACTAAAAACTGAAAGTGAAAGTATGAAAAGCAAACAATTACCAAGGGGATTGCGCAATCGCAACCCCCTCAACATCCGCAAGAGTGACCAATGGTGGAAAGGTCAGACAGGACACGATGGTGCGTTCTGCATCTTCCAAAGCAACGAATATGGCTACAGGGCGGCGTTCCGCATCCTGAAGACCTACAACACCAAGTACCACATCTATTCGGTGCGAGAAATCATCGCCCGCTGGGCACCCCCGAACGACGGCAACAACACACGTGGGTACATC
>JBGUMY010000450.1:0-3910 GCA_045117095.1 Bacteroidaceae bacterium
TTTCACACCCCAAAGTTTTTCAGGAATTTCTTACGGACTCATGATTTTTCTGTGGCTTTTGTTTCTTTTCTTTCGATTTTATTATCACTCTGATGACGCTGGTGTAAATCAGCAATGCCATGTTGATGATGACCAATACACACATGATGATGCTGAGTGTAATGATATTCATTTCTCCGTCACTCAGCGGTGAGCCATTGAGCCAGCGTTCAAAAGTGGTGACAATTTCCATGATTCCCACATCTCTTTATTTATATCATGTCAAGGTCAGAGTCTTCCCTTTTCAGCATTACCAGCACCTGTGCCTTTGTACTTCGACGGAGTTGCATTGAAACGGTAACGGAGGGCGAGCGTGACGCAACGTGAGTCATTGTCTTCCATCTTACGAAACATCATACGATTGCTGTAGAGCGTGAAATGGTTGATGCCGCCACTGAAGAGGTCGTTGCCTGACAACTTGATGTTGAGACGTCGCTGAAGGAAGTCCTTGCTGACGCTGAGGGAGAGCATTGCGTTGGTGCAGTTGAACCAGACGTTCTGCTGATAGCCGTGAGTATGCATGCTGAAGTCGGCCTGCAGCAACCAGTCGTGGGGCAATGTAAGGATGTTGCCTAATTGCAGAGCCAATATGGGATGGTTGAACTTCTTTTCTTCGCCAAGAAATGTCGATGTGAACCACGGCTTCATCAGCATGACATTGTATTGGGGTGTCCATGTGGACGTACTGCCCAATTTGACATTTTTCTGTGCACCGAGAGTGATGCTCAGCCAGTCAGCATAGTCGTAATTCTTGTAGGTCACAAAGTTCACCTTCGAGTCTTGTTCCATACTCTCTGCCGTATAAAGGATGGGGTCGATGCTGCGGGTGAAGTCGGTGGTCAGATAGAGCCACTTCCACATCACCATTGCGTTCAGGTTGTGATACTTGACGGGCTTCAGATAGGGATTGCCGGTCTGAAGGTTCAGGCGGTTCTCGTAGATGACATCGCTGCTCAACTGCCAGTAGGAGGGGCGTGTGGTGCGTTTGGCATAACTGAGGGAGAATTGAACGTCCTTCACTTTCGCTGATGCGGACAGGGACGGGAACAGGGCATCGTAGGTACGGCACTGCTCGTCACGTCGTTGACCGCCAACAAAGTAATCTGACTCCACATGCTCATAGCGCAAACCTGCCGACAACTGGATGGGGCCTATCTGCTGGCGTAGTTCTATGAAGGGAGCGATGGCTTGCTCATGCTGCTCGTTGTTGCTGCTGGAGATGTATCCCTCTGGGTTATCGAAGTTGCTCCGCCAACGTGTGTTGGTGTACTCCTCGCCCACTTCCACCTGACCTTTTCCAAGCGGATGGCTCACGATGAGTTTCTCTGCCCAAAGTGTGCTTCGTGTCAGATTGTCGGTGCTTACATCGCGGTCTTCATACTCATCGCTCAGTTCCTGCTGCTGATTGCGGCTGTGTTGCTTTCGGAATGTGTAATCAGCGTTGAAGTCGATGGCAAACTTGCCCACCTGTCCCATGTAATATAGATTGACCTGATGTTTGGGCAGGAGTTCGCCACGTTTGACACTGCTGTTCTGTAAGCGGTCGTACATGTAGCCGTTGGCTTGCAGGTCATCATCATCCTCAAACCCCACTTTCACATAGTCGTAGGTGTTCTGATAGAAACCGCCAAAAGAGTTGTGGTCGTTCAGCTGATAGTTGAAGCCGAAGCGGCCCTCAAGGAAAGGATTGCGCACATGCTCTTTCTCTTTGTTGGTAATAACCCACAGCGTATCGGCAAAGACGGTCTGTTCAAACTCACTGCGCCTCCACTTCTTATTATAAGCTCCGAAAAGGTTGGCAAACAGTTCTATCCGACCCATGCGGTAGGTTAGGTTTACGCGCTCGTTGTTAACGTATCCATGGTCTTTGCGGCTCCACGATGCCAGCTCTACGCCGAGACCTTCGCCAGCCGTGCGCTTGGTGTGGATGATAATGACGGCATTGACCGATGCGTCATATCGAGCACCTGGATTTGTTATCACCTCGATGCTCTTGATATGATCCGATGGGATGTTCCTCAACTCATTCAAATTGTCCAACTTGCGATTGTTCACGTAAATCACAGGAGTGCCCTTTCCCAGGATTTCAAAACCCTCGCCACGCTTGGCTATCATCGGAACACGTGAAAGAACATCCTCCGCCGTACCCAACCGCTCCATGACGGTGCCCTCCACATTCATGATGAGCGAATTGCCCTGAAGCTGCACCTTGGGGCGTTCGCCCTGCACCATGACTCCATCCAATGAGAAGATTTCGGGCTGCATCCTGATGGTTCCTATATCATCCTGATGGCACAACTTATAGATGGTCTTGTAGCCGACGTATGAGATGCGGACAAGGACAGGCTCTTGTTCGTAGGGAACGGCGAAGTAGCCGCTCTCGTTGCTCACGCTTCCAGCCATGATGGTTGAATCGGTCGGATGGAGCAGAAAGATATTAGCGTATGTCAAGGGCAGCCCTTGCTCGTCGAGGATGGTTCCTGTCAGGTGATGGTCCGTCTTGTGGGTACACTCGACGAAGATGTCATGGCCACTCACCATGATGCGGACGGGATAGAAGCCGATCATTTGCTGAATGGCATCGGGCAGTTTCTTGTTCTTGACTGTAGTAGTGACACGAAAGTCCTCCAGTTCGTTGTAGATGAAGTTGATGGTGTAGTCCGTTTGCCGCTGACTCAGTTGGAGCAAAGCCTCACTGAGCGACACATTATCATATTGTAGGGTGATGCGCTGACTATATGCCACGCTCAATGACAAATGAAGAATGAGGAATGATAACAGAAGCCGTCTCATCTCACAATCAGTTTTTCCGGTTCGACAACGATGTTGACCGCTTCAAAATGGTTCAGTCGCTCCACCACCCTGTCAAGACCTTCATCAGGCCTCCAAACAAAGTGAAGACGAAGTTGTCGAGCCTCGTCACGTCGGAAATCAGCAACGACGTGATAGTGACTGGATATTTCGATGAGCATCGTGTCTAACGGCACATTGTCGAAGATGCGCAGTCCTTCGACAAGGGTGTCGGCTTCCGCCAGTTGAGGAACACGTGTTGAGGTTTGGACATTTACCGTTGTCAAGGAATCGATGTCAAGCAGCTGCTTTCTTTGATATTGATGAACCATGTGAATAGCAGCAATGGCGATGCCTGAAATCATGATGACACCGATGATGGAGGCAGCGGCTTTCATCCAGCGACGAGCAGGACGTTTGGCCATCTGCTGACGCTGCGCAAACTTTTGCCACGCCGCATCCACATCGGGCACACGGTCGAGTTCATCCATCATGGACTCAATCTGCTCTTCTGAGTACTTTTCGGGATGCTCCTGCATGTCAAGAAACATCTTTGTGTCTGGGGTCTGCATAGTACTTACTTGTTAAAATGGTTTCTGATCATGTTTAAGGCGTGAGAAAGGTGTTTCCAAACAGCCACTTTGCTGATGCCCTCGGCAACGGCAATCTCCTCATAACTGCATCCGTCGGTGAAGCGGAAGTGGAAGATGCGCTGTTCCTGATCGGAGAGATGGCAAGCCACGAACTCGTCAATGTCCGTCAGCCGCGCATCTTCGCTGTCTGCATCAGAAATCTGTTCCGTCTTCGCCAGTTCCTTCATGTGCAGTTTCACACCCTCATGTCGCAGTCGTTTGAGACATTGTTTTCGGACGCTCGTCAGCAGGTAGCGCTCCGCTGTGCCTGGCATCAAGACCGTCTGCCCATGAAGCAAGTGCTCGAAGATGTCGCTGACCACATCCTCGCTCTCCTGCTCATCGTAGAGGATGGTGCGCGCCACCCTATACATTTTGGCATAATGCTGCTTGAACAGCTGTTGGATCAAATCCTTTTCCATCACGTCTTTTATTGCAATACCCTTCAG
>JBGUMY010000451.1:0-2191 GCA_045117095.1 Bacteroidaceae bacterium
CGTTGTGGGCGTGAGCAACATCATGCTCATAGCCGTGAAGGAGCGTACCCACGAGTTTGGCATCCGCAAGGCCATTGGTGCCACTCCTTGGAACATCATCAGCATGGTGGTGCTCGAAAGCATCGTCATCACCACCATCTTTGGCTATATCGGCATGTTGCTGGGCATCATCTTCTGCGAGTGCATGGATGCCTATTATGGTAATCAGACCATGGACATGGGCTTCTTCCAGTCCTCCATCTTCGTTGACCCCACCGTCGATGTCGGCACCTGCATTCACGCCACCATCGTCATGATTGTAGCAGGTGCATTGGCTGGATTCTTCCCTGCCAGCAAAGCCGCCAAAGTGAAACCTATAGAAGCATTGAGAGGATGAAACCAATATTCGACAGCGACCAATGGAGTGAGATTTTCAGTGCCCTCGCTCGCAACAAGACCCGTACGTTCTTGACGGCATTCGGCATCTTCTGGGGCGTGTTCATGCTCCTGCTGCTGATGGGTGGTGGACGAGGACTGGAATCGACGCTTGCCAACAACTTTGCAGGTTTCGCTAACAACTCGGGGTTCATGATGGCAGCCCCCACCAGCGAAGCATACAAGGGTTTTAAGAAGGGGCGCATGTGGTCCATTGAAACGCGTGATGTACAGTTGATTCGCTCCTCTGTTCCTGAATTGGAAGTGATTTCCCCCACCATCTCGAACTGGCGAGGTACAGCTGCATACGGCACCAATAAATCGAATGTAACCATCAAGGGAGAATTCCCTGATGTGGATAAGATAGACGACCCCAAGATACGGAAAGGACGCGCCCTGAACGATGTGGACGTCAACAAGAGACGAAAGGTGTGCACCATCGGCAGCCGCATCGTCGAGGAGCTCTTCACGACCGATGAAAATGCCTTGGGCAAGTTCATCATCATCGACGGCATCCACTATCAGGTGGTTGGCATCAGCGGCAAGAGCGAGGGAGGTGTCAGCATTGGCGGCAACGCCACCACGACGGTACACATCCCCTACACCACCATGCAACATGCCTACAACAGAGGCAACAAGGTGGACATTCTCTGCCTCACAGCACGTGAGGGCTACAAGATGTCGGATATCCAGAAGAAGGTGGAAGCAGTGGTGAAGCGCATCCACACCATCCATCCAGAAGACACACAAGCCGTACTGACGGTGAATGCAGAAGCCATCTTCTCGATGATTGACAACCTTTTCCAAGGGGTCAGCATCCTGGTGTGGCTGATTGGCTTGGGCACCCTCTTCTCTGGCGCCATTGGTGTGAGCAACATCATGGTGGTCACTGTCAAGGAGCGCACCACAGAAATCGGCATCCGACGTGCCATTGGCGCAACCCCCACCGACATCCTGACGATGATCATGAGCGAGAGCATCGTGCTGACCCTCGTGGCTGGCATGAGCGGCATGACCTTTGCCGTACTGGTCTTGCAGATGGTGGAACGAGGCTTGCAGGACGACACCTCTGGAGCCACCTTCCAAATCTCCTTTGCCATCGCCATCGGAGCCGCCACCTTGTTGGCACTCTTGGGCGTGTTGGCAGGATTGGCGCCCACCATTCGTGCCATGGCAATCAAGCCTGTCGATGCGATTAGAGACGAGTGATGCGAATTGAAAAATGAAAATTGAAAATTGAAAATATAACATCCAACCATATGAAAAAGTATTTTAGATGGGCTGGTATCGCCCTCATAGCAGCAGTGTTCATTGGCACCTTCGTGTTCCTCTACCAGAAGTCAACGCCCAAGGTGACCGCCTACGAAATCAACACAGCACAAGTTCTCGACATCGAGAAGACCACCATCATCACGGGTAAGATTGAGCCACGTGACGAGGTGAACATCAAGCCGCAAATCTCAGGCATCATCACAGAACTCTACAAGGAGGCTGGCGATGTGGTGAAGAAGGACGAGGTGATTGCCAAAGTGAAGGTCATCCCAGACATGTCGAACCTCAGCAGCGCTGAGAATCGTGTGAAGCTGGCAGAGATTTCTCTCAAGCAGGCTCAGACGGACTTCGACCGCATGAAGAACCTCTACACGGAGAAGGTGGTGAGTGCCGAAGACTACGAGAAGTCGGAGGTGGCGCTGAAGAATGCCAAGATGGAGATGAACAATGCCAAAGATGCCCTCAATATCGTCAGAGACGGCATCTCGCTCAACAATGCGCAGAT
>JBGUMY010000452.1:0-1435 GCA_045117095.1 Bacteroidaceae bacterium
TGCTGGTGCTGGAGAGGCATCGGGCGGTGGCGACAGCAGCATTTGGCCACACGAATGGAAACTGTCAGAAGGCAAAAAATTTAGAGATGGTAATGGTGCCATCACGCTCGGAGGCGTCACCATCGACACCTACGCCACCAGCGATGAACTGCGTTCGTCATCGAGCAAATTGCTCAATGGTATTGGCACCGCCTGCCATGAGGTCAGCCACTGCCTCGGACTGCCCGACTTCTACGACACCTCATACAATGGTGGTTTCGGCATGAACCATTGGGACTTGATGGACGCTGGAAGCTACAACGGCAACACGCACAGCAGCGAATGTCCTGTGGGCTATACTGCCTACGAACGCTGGAATGCAGGATGGCTCGACTTCATCGAACTCACAGACCCCTGCACCGTCACGGGCATGCCCGACCTGGAGGATGAACCTGTGGCCTACATCATCCGCAATGAAGTGAACCGCAATGAGTACTTCACCCTCGAGAACCGCCAGTGCAAGAAGTGGTTCCAGTATGTGAACACCACCAACAACTGTCATGGCATGCTCGTCTGCCACGTCGATTTCAATCAGAAGGCATGGGAGGAGAACCGCCCCAACAAAGATGACAGTCACCAGCGCATGAGCATCATTCCAGCAGGTGGCGAATATGGTACGTTGATGGGCACACCTGGCCATAAATCCTACTCCGTCTCTCCCACACAATATCAGGCACAACTTTTCCCTGGCAGAAACAACGTGATGGCACTCACCAACGACTCGCACATCAACTGCGGGGGGCAACTCTTCGGCACGAATACGGACGGCACCCACAACATGAACAAGCCCGTCACCAACATTACGGAATCTGAGGATGGCCTCATCTCCTTCGACTTCATGGGAGGAGGTGATCAGTCAGCCATTAGAAGCCTCTCCCCTGCCCTCTCCGAAGGTGAGGGAGCTTGGTACACGCTGGATGGCCGCAAGTTGAGTGGCAAACCAAGCACAAAGGGCATCTATTTGCGTGGAGGAAAGAAGATAGCGTATTAATACACGCTCCATCACTTTCATGTACATCATCGTGAAGCATTGCTTCATGGCACGATAACCCGCTTCTTGATGGCAGGCGACCCTCTTCTTGACGATGGCCTTCCCCCTTCTTGACGATGACCCGCCCGCTTCTTGACGGTCAATAAGCACCATTTCCACATCTGTCATCTGTCATAAAATAAGCGGCCCTTATCGGACAATAACCTGCCATTATTTGGAAATAACCCACCATTATCTGTGCAGAGGGAAAATAAACCTTACAAAGTGCGCCTATCAATGATGTTGGGCGCATTTTTATTTGTGCCTTGATGAAAAAATCTTCTAAATGTTTGCGTGTTTCACATTTATTCACTATTTTTGCCACCAAGATTTCGCTTGACGTGGCTTTTCGGAGTTGTCGATGGT
>JBGUMY010000453.1:0-13358 GCA_045117095.1 Bacteroidaceae bacterium
GTGTTTGACTCAACCAAGTGTGTCTTCCAGAACCAAGCAAAAGCTGGGCGCAGTACACGTACTTACATCGACGAGGGACTTTGGGACGAGGTTTATAATTCACTCGAGCCAGGTGATGTGGTGCTCATCCAGTTTGGGCACAATGACATTGGTGGCATCAAGGATGGTAAGGAACGTGGTGTGTTGGCTACCGCTAAGGACTCTTGTGGCGTTTATCACATGGAGAGCAGTGGCATTTACAAGGTCATCTATTCCTATGGCTGGTATTTGAAAAAGATGATACATGATGCTGAGGAGAAGGGGGCGATTCCCATCCTCTTGTCGCTCACGCCTCGCAATGAGTGGCACGAAGGTAAAGGTAATTCTCGTGGCTTTATCTACCCAGTACAGGAGAAGAAGGGTAAGTTTTACATTGAGCGTCGGAACGAGACCTATGGCTCTTGGTGTCGTGCCGTTGCCAAAGAGACGGGGTGTCAATTTATTGATGTCCACAATATCACGGCTAATGCTCTTGATAAGATAGGTAAAAAGAAAGCAGCAGAGTATTTCAACCATGACCATACTCACCTTTCTCTCAAGGGTGCCCGACTTAATGCCCAAAGCGTGGCCAAGGGACTTCGTGCCATTGGCAGCCCAGAAGCAAAGTTGCTGAAATGAGAAACAGTTTATGACAACAGACGAACGATTCATGCGCCTGGCTTTGGCTGAGGCACATGCGGCTATGGCACAGGGTGAAATTCCTGTGGGTGCCGTGGTAGTGACTGGTGGACAAGTGATTGGACGAGGTCACAACCTGACTGAGACCTTGCGTGATGTGACGGCTCATGCCGAGATGCAAGCCATCACGGCAGCTGCTGAGACCTTGGGAGGCAAATATCTGACAGGATGTACGCTCTATGTCACGGTGGAACCCTGTGTGATGTGTGCTGGTGCCATCGGTTGGAGCCAGTTAGGACGGCTTGTTTATGGAGCGAGTGATGAAAAACGAGGTTTCAAACGATTCGCACCTGAAGCATTGCACCCCAAGACGGAAGTGGTCTGTGGGGTGCTGGAAGAAGAATGTGCCCAATTGATGAAAGAGTTTTTTAAGAGCAAACGATTGTAACCGATTTATCGATAAAATTGTTTGAAGACCTTGATGCAATATTCATGGTCGATGGTCGCACCTGTCTCACGAACACTATGCATCGCAAGGATAGGGTTGCCCATATCCACACCACGCATAGGCAGTGAGGAGGCAAGGATGTTTCCCAATGTGCTTCCTCCAGCCACATCGCTGTGATTGACAAAACGTTGGCAGGGCACACCTGCTTGTTCGCAGAGTTGTTGGAACACGGCGGCAGAGAGTGCATCACTGGCATATTTCTGTGCGGCGTTAAATTTGATGACAGGACCGCCTCCGAGTCCAGGATGGTTCGTGGGGTCGTACTTTTCCGAATAGTTGGGATGCCAAGCGTGGGCATTGTCAGCACTTACCATGAATGACTTCTCTACTGCTTGATAGAACCCTTCCATTGTGCCACCTTGTGCGAGTACAAGGCGTTGAATCATGTTAGCAAGGAAAGGACTGCCTGCCCCTTGTTTAGTTTGCGATCCCGTCTCCTCGTTGTCGAAAATGGCGAGGATGCGTGTTATCTCAGATGTTTCCTCACTTTCAACCAGCGCTGTGAGTCCTGCATGCACCATCGACAGGTCATCCAATCGACCTGCAGAAATGAATTCGTCATGTACACCAAACGTACAGGCTGGAGTGGTGTCGTAAAGATAGAGGTCGAAATCGAGTATATCCTTCTTTTCGACTTTCAACTCGTCTGCGATGAGATTCATCAGCATCTGCCCCATCTCCAGATGATTGGTCACAATGCCTAAAAGTGGGAGCATATCTTTCTGCTTGCTCAATCTCACACCGTCATTCACTTCGCGATTAAAGTGGATGGCAAGATTGGGGATCTGAAGGAGCGGACGGTGGATGTGGAGTAACTTAGACTGTGGATGCATAGCATCGTCCGTACGCAGGATGACTCGTCCTGCCAAACTCAATGGACGATCAAACCAAGTGGACATGATGGCACCTCCATACAACTCCGTATTCAATTTCGTGATGCCTTGTTCGCTGCATATCTCAGCATTTGGCTTGATGCGGAACGTGGGAGAGTCACAATGGGCACAGATGACGTGAAATCCTGTTTCTGCTAAAGGCTTGCTCCCCATCTGGAAAGCGTAGATGGAAGAGTCGTTCTTGGTCACATAATATTTCTCTCCAGCCTTCACGCTGTCCAATGATTGAGTGGGATCAATGCGATGATAGCCTTTTGCCTCCAATTGTTGGGCAATGGTCTGCACTGCCAAAAAATTGACGGGGGAGGCATTAAGAAAGTCAATTAGCGATTGTGTATAATTCATACGATGAAAAACAAAATGTTCGTATTGGTGAAAAGTATTTGAGGCAAAGGTAGTAAAAAAACGAGAAATGAGAGATAGAAGTTCTATATTTTCTTCTCTTTTTCGTGCATTTGTTTGTTTTTTAGGGATGGTTGGGTAATATGTCAGGATTTTTCTGTAACTTCGCCACAAATTTTTAATAACTGGCCTAAATAAATATAATAATGAGGTTTAATATGTTTCATAGGGAGCTTTCTGGACTCCTAATGGCAGCAGTTGGATGTATAGCGCTGACAACGGGCTGCACTCCTTCAAATGTTACGAGTGATATGTCAAATGAACTCACAACAGTCGGCAACCCTTACATGCCGCTTTGGGAACACATCCCCGATGGGGAACCTTACGTGTTTGAAGACCCTGACCAACCAGGGAAGTATCGTGTTTATGTCTATGGCTCGCATGATGACCTGATTGACGCCTACTGCGGACGTGATCAAGTAGTTTGGTCAGCTTCTGTTGATAGTCTGAACAATTGGCGCTACGACGGTGTGATTCTCGTCGTAGATAAGAATGCCAATGGTGAGCCCTTCGATTCTGCTGGCACTGCCGATGTGCTCTTTGCTCCTGATGTGACCTTGGTGACAGACAAGGACGGCAAGAAGACCTACTACCTCTTTCCTAACGACCAAACAGGCTATCGCAATGGACTGATTGCCAAAAGTGACCGTCCAGATGGACCTTTTGAGGTGTGCAACTGGAACAAGGAGAACCCCAATCAGGTGGATGGTGTGCTGCAGTTCGACCCTGCTGTATTTGTGGATGACGATGGACGTGTGTATGGTTATTGGGGCTTCGAACGCTCCTATGCCGCTGAGTTTGACCCTGAGACGATGGCGACCGTGAAGCCTGGCACGGAGATTGTAGAAGATATGATTTCAGGACGTTATCAAGAGGGTAAGTTCCGCTTCTTCGAGGCATCTTCCATTCGCAAAATCAAGGATAAATATGTGTTCATCTATAGCCGCTTCACAGAGGAGGGCGAATTTGGTCTGCCTCTGTCGAACTACACCTTAGCTTACTGCTACAGCGATAATCCCCTTGGCCCTTGGACGTATGGTGGCACCATCATCGACGGTCGAGGACGTGAGATCAACGAGCAAGGCGATACGATTGCTTCGGCCTGTCCTGACGGCAATACCCATGGTTCTATCTGTGAAATCAACGGGCAGTGGTATGTTTTCTATCACCGTCAGACGGGCACGGACGAATATGCACGTCAGGCTATGGTGGCTCCCATTGAGGTGAAAGTGGAAGAGGGCAAAGGTGGAAAGGTGGAGATCAGCGAAGGCGAGTACACATCAGAAGGCTTTGCATTGAACGGCCTAAACCCCAAGGAACGTCATTCGGCAGGTATCGCTTGTTGGTACACAGGTCCCAAGCCTGCTACCCACGAGTGGCCAAATAACACTTTCTATGGATCGTATGTGGAAGCCAATTATGGTGGCGAAGCAGGCATGAGCAAAGAAGAGGCTTTGGCTTCGACAGAGAAGTTTAAGGCTCCTTACGACCTGCGCTACAACACCAATAATGTGGTCAACAACACAGACGGCTCCATCGTGGGCTACAAATACTTCAACTTTACAGGCGACTCCTATTCCGATAAGCTGTTCAAGGGGCGTAACGATGTGAAGCTATTGCTGAACCTCACGCCACTTGGTGTGGATGGCACCATCGAGATTAAGGTTGACCGGCCTTGGGCTTCTCAAGGAAAACTTCTGGGCACCATCGAACTGAAAGCTGACATGCCTCAGCAACCCACAGAACTGAGCGTGGTGCTGCCTGAAGTCGGCAATTTGGAGTACAAACGTGCCATCTTCTTCGTGTTCAAGTCCGACACCAAAGAGAAGTCGCTCTGCACTTTGCACGACTTTGTATTTGAATAGGCCAAATAAGCGTCTTACATTTGAAGTTTAACATTTTACATTATTCTCCGAATATGAGGATCTGTTATGTAGTAGCGATGGTAGCTGAGGCAAAGCCCTTCATCGAACGGTATGGCATTGAGGAAGTAAAGGATTTCTTTGCTCCTCTGCCTTGCATGCTGTATGAAGGGAAAGTGGGTGACTTAATATTGGATGTGGTGCTGAATGGTCAACAGCAAGGGAGCGACCTTATTGGATGTGAAGCGGCAACGGTGGCTACTCTGAGCGCCATCCAACGACTGCACCCCAACTTGGTGATTAACTCTGGTACTTGTGGTGCTTTCCATGCTAATGGAGCCAAGATTGCTGAGGTGTATATTGGCAATGGAGTGATGTTTCACGATCGACGTGTGCCAGGCGATAATGAGTGGGGCACACAGAGTTTGGGTAACTACCCTGTTTGGGAAGGAAGCCAACAATTGTCTGAGGCCTTAGGTTTCAAGATGGGCAAAGTGACAACAGGCTCGTCTTTAGACATGCAGCCCTGTGACTTGGACATCATTCAGCAGCATGGTGGTGAACTGAAAGACATGGAGGGAGCAGCAGTGGGATTTGTTTGTTCTTTGTTCAAAACCCCCATCCTTTATGTGAAGTCCGTGACTGATCTTTGCGACAGCGGAGCCGAAACGTTTGAGGAGTTCTCAAAGAATTTGAACCAAGCATGTGAAGCCTTGAAAGTGGCGAATGAGAGAGTGATTGATTACTTAAAGGGGCAAATAAGTGCTAATTAATGTTTTTTAACTTTTAGTTCAAAACTGCACGAAGAAATTATTCTTAAATTTGCACTCTATAGTGTGTCTGATCTAATCAACGTTCGACATTCAACATGACAGATATCATCCTTTCCAGTTTCCTTAGCCTCTTTGCCTTGTTTGGCAAAGAAGAGCAAGTGGATGAAGTGCGGGCAAAAGCCATGCTCGTCAATTATCTGCGTCACCACTTTGGAATCCGAAACATAGAGACCTACATCGGACTCTATGATGACATGCGCACTGCCTACGAGATGTCGGATGAGTTGAACACTGCTGATGTAGTCAATTCCATCTGTACGAACCTGCATGGAAAGATACGTGCTTCAGAGGAATCATTGCTGTTGCTGCGACTGATGGAGTTTTGTGGCAACCGTGATGGCAAGGTTCACAGCATCTTCCAGATGGTGGCTGATCGTTTTGGCATTTCCAAAAGCCAATTTCAGGATTTTGCAGACTTCGTGAACGGCACGGAAACAGAACGTGTGATGATTCACCAACTGGAGGGGTGGAATGGACAACTGAAGACCTTGTATGATGCTGACACCAAAGCGTTGGTATTCACCTATTTGGGAGAGGATACGGTGCTGTTGAACGATGTGCCTGTGTTGTCTGGTACTTATCAAGTGTGGCAGCAGAGCAGTGTGCTGAAGGGACACAACGGAAAGCCAGTCTATTACTCCACCATCATGGATGCCTATGGCAAGAAGTGGGGCACGAAAACGGACGAGCAGGAAGCTGTCGAGTTTTGTGGACGCGACATTAACTTCCGATTCCCTAACAGCGACAACGGCATGCACGACCTCAGTTTCACCTTGCGAAGTGGTGAACTATTGGCCATCATGGGTGGATCAGGCACAGGTAAATCCACACTCCTGTCGATTTTAAACGGCAGTCTCATTCCACAGGAAGGACGCATCACCATCAACGGACATGACATCTCAGAGCCAGAAGCAAAACGTTTAATTGGTTTCGTGCCACAAGATGACCTTTTGATCGAGGAACTGACAGTGTATCAGAACCTTTGGTTCACTGCCAAACTCTGCTTCGATGGCATGCCTGACGAAGAGATTGACAAACGGGTGCTGAAGACCTTGAAAGATTTAGGACTCGATGCAGCCAAAGACCTGAAAGTGGGTTCTGCCATCAATAAATATATCTCAGGTGGTCAGCGTAAACGACTGAACATCGCTTTGGAGTTGATTCGTGAACCCGCTGTGCTCTTCCTTGATGAACCCACGTCAGGACTTTCATCTGCCGACACAGAAAAGGTCATCAACTTGCTGAAGGAGCAAACCTGCAAAGGAAAGCTCATTGTAGTGAATATCCACCAGCCTTCCAGCGACGTTTATAAACTCTTCGACCGTCTGTGGCTGCTTGACCGAGGAGGCTATCCTGTGTTTGATGGCAACCCTATTGACGCCATCACCTACTTCAAGGAGGCGGCCAACTATGCCGATGCAGAGACCAGCGCTTGTCCGACTTGTGGCAACGTGAACCCTGAGATTGTGCTGAACATCATCGACGAGAAGACGCTCAATCATAGTGGAGAGATCTCAGATGAGCGCAAAATGACGCCACAGGAATGGCATCAGCTCTATTTGGACAGACGGGCTGAGCAACCTACGCCGAAAGTGAGTGCCGTGCCATCGTCTGACCAGAAGAAACCCAATCCGCTGAAGCAGTTTGCCATCTTCCTGCATCGCAATGTGAAGACGAAAATCACAAACTTACAATATTTAGGTATCACTTTGTTAGAGGCACCTGTATTGGCCGTTGTTTGTGCCCTGCTCACACGTTATGCTCCCCCTGAAGGATACAGCGTGATGGAAAACAAGAATCTTGTCAGCTATTTCTTTATGGCAGTGATTGTGGCGACCTTCATTGGCATGAGCGGAAGTGCAGAAGAAATCATTAAAGACCGTGCTTTGCTGAAGCGAGAGAAGTTCCTTCACCTGTCTCACAGCAGTTACATTTGGTCGAAAATCATCTATATGGCTGTTGTCTCATTGATCCAGACTTGCCTGTTCATCCTCATTGGCAACGCTATCATGGGCTTGCACGGACTCTTTGGCGTTTGGTGGCTCATCCTGTTCATCACCGCCTTCCTGTCTAACTTGATTGGGCTATTGTTATCGCAATGTCTGAGTTCAGTCATCGCCATCTACATCAGCATCCCCATGCTGCTCATTCCTCAGATTCTCCTCTGCGGACTGGTGGTAAGTTTCTCCGACCTCACTCCCAAGAGTACAACAGGCAATGTGCCTATGATAGGTAACATCATCCCCTCACGCTGGGCATACGAAGCACTGGCCGTCACATCATACACCGATAATGCCTACGAGAAAGACCTCTTCGAGTTGGACAAGAAGAAATACGAGAACCTCTACTACAACTCAATCTTCCTCTACGAACTGCAATCGCAGTTGGAGACGAAACGTGATGAAGAGAAGAACGGCAAGCCTGTGAAACCAGAACACATGGAGGTGATTCATACCAATCTGCCCCTCATCACAGAACAATGTGGCATAGAGCCTTATCAAGGCGATGACTCCTATCAGTCACTCTATCAATATATGAAAGATGCCGAACGCATCCTCGTGGTACAAGGTAACAAGGCGACCCTGCAGGCTGATGCCCAGATGGCGAAGATGATTCAGGAACATGGAAAGGATGGGGTTATGGCACTGAAACATGACCACTACAACCTGAAGCTGAAGGATGTAGTGACAGGAGCCGACCAACGGAGAGTCATTGACATTGTCGATGGTCACATCGTGCCACGTGCTGGTATTGTCTATTTGACACCTCGCAACACATGGGGACAAGCTCCTTTCTACAGTAGCGAAAAGATCTTAGGCGATTGTCACATCAAGACCCTTTGGTACAACCTCACTATCATGGGCATCATGAGCATCATTCTTGCCATCCTGCTCTTCACCGATTGTCCAGGACGCTACGTCAGAAAAGAAGGATACTGATTTCGAAACAATTAATATTAACAACTCAATAAAAACTCAAAACAAGATGAAGAAATTATCATTTTTCGCTGTAGTTCTTGCAGCCGTTGCCTTTGTCGCTTGTAAAGGCACACAAACAGACAACAATCAAGACGGAACTGATTCTGTCAAGTCTTTCGAACAAGAGCAGATTGAGCAGAATATCAAGGTGCAGATTGACAGTTTGGCATCTGATTTCGGCAAACTGAAGCCACTCCCCATGTTCAAAAAGGAAGGCGATGGCAAGTATGCCCTCACCGACGAGGAGAAGCAGGTGAAACCCGACTACCTCTTTGCGCCATCAGTGGCAGAAAGTGCTATCACGTTGGCTGAGAAGTATCGTGCTCTTAGCGCCTTATCAGTTGACAAGGAAGTCGCAAAGCTTTATGATATGCCAACCGACGAATACGATGAGGCCATCACCAAGCTTGCTTCTGACATCAATGACCCATCCTTTAAGGTGTTGGATGGTGTCAGCAACGTATTCGCAGCTTCTGGCGACCTTTACAACGCCATGAACGAAAATGGCCGTATCAACTATTTCTGGCAGTTGGCAGCCTCTTCCATCGTTGAGCAGCTCTATGTGACTTCTCAGAATTCAGAAAAGTTCATTGCTGCGTTCGATGACGAGTCTGTATCTGACATCACACTCCGTGTCGCTCTCCTGCAGGATGCCATTGAGCGTCTGTCTGAGTATGACCCAGAGCTCAAGCCTATCACAGAGGCCATCAAACCCCTCTCTGTGTTCAACGCCATCACTGTCGATGAGTTTAAGTCACAGCTCGAACAGGCCAAGGAGGACATCGCAGCTTCTCACAAGAGCCTGATCAAGTAAAGGGAAAAGGACATTCACATTTTTGATGATTCCGACAATAAAAAACAAACAACATGAATAAAAAGGGTTGCCCTGTCGTATAGATAAGGCAACCCTTTTTAACCAATGCAAATTTGTATCCGTTAATTTTTAACATCTTCTTCTGCTGCCAAACTCATTCTTTCTTCCTCGTTGGTTGCTGGATAGATGTATTGAATTTGCGCCTCTCCTTCATGCTTTGTTTTATCTGACTTGTTTTCTTGCTCGTTGCGCAGATTCAGATACATGGCTTTAGCCATTTCGGACATGACTCGTTTGTAGAACTGTTCATCCTCAAACAGTTTGCTGAAAGCATCCATCTGCTCCATATAGCATTTCTGAGCAACCTTGTCAAACTCCTTGGGGAAGATGCTCGTCTCAAACATGTTGGCATCGTTGTTTTGGGCTTGCTTCTTCAGGGTCTTGCTGGCCGTCACCAGTTTGTCATAGATAGTCTCAACAATCACCCTGTCTGCCTCCGTAAACTTACCAGCATACATGATGTTGATTTTCTCGATGATGTTGGCGAGCAAATCTATTTTGACGTCATTGGGCTTACCCTTAGATCCTTTCTCAGGCTTCACCTTTTTGTCTTTATCACTTGGAGCCAACTCGATGGCACCAGAGAAGGTTTCTGTGAGTTTATTATTGATGAGTGCCAATTTGTTGTTGAGGTCAACTTTCTTGTGCCCGTTCTTGGGAATGATTCTGTAGAAAAATTCTGCAAAGATGTAGGTTTTGAACAGCTCTCTATCGAAAGTGCGAACCACTTGCGCCATGTAAGCATAGAAGCGGATGAAATTCTTCAACAATGAACGCACCTTGAACTGTTCTTCCTCCACCAATGTCTCATAGGCAGTCAATGCAGGCTTTAATGCTGAAGCGAGTTTGCCCATATCGGTACTGCCCTGCAATTTCTTTTTGTAGATATCATAGATTTTATCTTCATCCCCTGTGTTCCACAAGTGGTACTTCTTCAGGTCTGTATCATATTCATACACCACATTCACATCAACAGCATCGCTCAGTATGGTTTCCTCGTAGAAAGGTTGGAATGCTTTCTTGATGTCATCACTTGTGTTCACAAAATCAAGGATGTAGGTGTCCGTCTTTCCCCTGTGGCTTCTGTTCAGTCTGGATAAAGTCTGAACGGCTTTCACTCCCTTCAGCTTCTTGTCAACAAACATCGTATGCAGCAAAGGTTCATCAAATCCTGTCTGGTACTTATCAGCCACTATCAACACATTGTACATATCAGAATTGAAGAACAATGGCAGTTGTTTCTCTGAAATCTTCTGCTCATCGGTGCTGTTCAACTTACTCTCCGTATATTCCTCACCCTGATACTTGACTGTTCCTGAGAAAGCCACTAATGCATGAACATCATCATACCCCTTCTTCTTGCAATAATCTCTCACCATGAACAAGTATCTTACTGCATGCGCTCTTGAGGGCGACACAATCATCGCCTTGGCTTGTCCACCAATCTTCGACAAAGTCACCTCACGCAGTTTCTCCACCATCACCTCAACCTTCTGCTGAAGCACGAATTCATGCTCATCATGGTAACGTTTGATAGCAATGGTGGCAGGCACCTCTTCAAACTCGGGATTCTCCGACACAGCCTTGGCTATTTCATAACTGGTCTCGATGGTCGTATAGAATTTCAGCACATCCAAGATGAACCCCTCGTCAATCGCCTGACGCATGGAGTAATGGTGGTAGGCATCATAAGTGCCATCAGGTTTCAGCACCCCAAAGGTTTGCAAGGTCTTGGGCTTGGGTGTGGCTGTAAACGCATAAAAGAACAAGTTCTTGTGCTTTCCCTGTGCCAACAGTGTTTCAGTCATCACATCCATGCTGTCCTTCAACTCCTCCTCTGTCTTTTCTTCCCATTCAGCCATTTCTCTCAGCGCCTCGTCTGTGTCAGCCAAAGCCTCTTTCAGTTTCTCCGCACTCTTGCCGCTCTGCGAACTATGTGCCTCATCAATCACAATGGCGAAGTTCTTCCTGTTGTGTCCATCCAGTTCCTTATAGATGAGAGGGAAACGATGGATGGTTGTGATGATGATGCGTTTCTTGTCGTTGATGGCATTCTTCAGTTTTTCCGAATTGTCATTGTCTGTGATGGTCTCTATCTGTCCTTCATAGTGGTCAAAGCCTAAGATGGTGGTCTGCAATTGGTTGTTCAGCACCCTTCTGTCCGTCACCACAAAAACCGACTGGAATACCTCCTTGTCCATCATGTCATGCAGCGAAGAAAGCCTGTAAGTCAGCCACGCAATGCTATTCGACTTACCACTTCCTGCACTATGCTGGAGCAGGAAACTCTTCCCCTCCTTGCAGTTTCTTGTGTCTGCCACAATCTTCTCCACCACGTCAAGTTGATGGTAGCGAGGGAAGATAATCTTTTGCGACTTCATGGTCACCTTCTTCCCATTGAGAAGGCTCACACTTTCCTCCTCTTGCAAACTGATATATCGTTGCAAGAGAGACAGCAGCATTTCACGCCTCAACACCCTTTCCCATAGGTATGATGTCGGATAACCATCAGGGTTGGCAGGGTTGCCCCCATCTCCGATGTTGCCAGCGCCATTGCTGCCCTGATTGAATGGCAGGAAAAACGTGTTGGCACCTCTTAGATGGGTTGTCATCGCCACCTCCTCCAAATCCACGCAGAAATACGCCAAGATGCGGTTGTTGAACTGGAACAGCGGCTCTTTGGGGTCGCGGTCATACATGAACTGGTGTTTGGCATTCTCGATGGTTTGTCCTGTCAGCTGATTCTTCAGTTCCAAAGCCACTACGGGGATGCCATTGACCGAAAGCACCATATCGATAGAGTTCTTGTTCTCAGCCGAATAGAAGAACTGTCGGGTCTCCGTCAGAATGTTAGCCTTATATCGGGTCACTAGTTCCTCGTTCAGTCCTGATGCTGGTTCAAAATAGACGAACTTGATGCCCACACCTCTATCCTTGATTCCATTGCGGAGCACATGGATAAGACCACTTTGCGCCACATTGTTTTGAAACATCTTATAGAGTTGATGCTCTGCATTCTCTCCATAGATGTGGGTATAGCGAGCCCATTGTTTGGGTTGCGTGGCCTCGATGAAGCTGATGAGCACAGGCATGTCAATGGCTCTCACTTTGTCATAAGTCGCCATCGTTCCCTTCACATATCCACCTTCATTCAGCAGATAGGATTCTATGTCTTGTTCCAAGTTCTTCTCTTTCGTTTCCATAGATCAGTCTTTATTATTCAACAACCATTCCAATACAGAAATGATATGTATTGTTTTTCCCTCAATTTCAACCTCGCGCGTTTGCGTGAATGCTATAAGAGTAAGATGGTCGCATGAGAGTGCTTCAGATGCCTTAACGAGCGAAGATGTTTCACGGCTGTAAGCACGCGGACTGTCAATCTCATAAGCCACCTGTATCAATTCCATTGCTTTATTCTTGTCGCATACCACAAAGTCAATCTCCTTTGCCTTTGGATTTGGCTTATAGTAGTACACATCATAGAAATCGTAGGCACAGCGCCTCAACAATTCTATATACACAACGTTCTCCAGCCTCCACCCCAGATTTTCAGGAGCCAGCACATTGTCGCGGTTCCCCTGCAACCCTGTATCCACGATATACGCTTTCTGGTTGCGTATCCTTTCCTTGCTTTTGAAAGAGTGACGTGTCTGTAGTTGTATCAGGAAAGCCTGAGCGAGATAGTCAACGTATTTCTTGATTGTCTTGTCGCTCATTCCCAATACATCAGCCAACTCATCATAAGTCACTTCTTGACAGGCATTATTGATAAGATGATGTGCCAACTTACGCAGCGCTTCGATGTTACGTATCTTGAAACGCTTCTGAATGTCTTTCCGCAGGATAGCTTCTATCAGACTCTGAACATAAGCCCGTTTATTACGAAGCCCCTGCATCTCAGGAAAACCTCCATCGTGGATATAATCCATAAAGGCACGTTTGCGGTCGGCATCAGCCTTGGTGGTAATGCCTTGCGTGTCAACCTGATGATAATCACAATACTCTGAGAAAGAGAATGGATAAAGGTGTATCTCGTTGTAACGTCCTGTAAGATGCGTGGCAAGTTCACCGCTGAGCAACTTGGCATTGCTACCCGTCACAAAGATATGCAGATTGGTACGCAGCAGGCGGTTCACAAACAGGTACCACCCATCAACGTCCTGTATCTCGTCGAGCACCAGATAAGGAATGTCGATGCCATATAACTGATAGACACACGAGAGCACCGTATTAAGGTCCTCGGTCTTCATATCTGCCAGTCGGTCATCATCCAGGTTCACATAACCATAACGGATGCCGCGTTCCTGCAGTACCTTGTGGCAAATCGTTGATTTTCCACTTCTACGTA
>JBGUMY010000454.1:0-4002 GCA_045117095.1 Bacteroidaceae bacterium
GTTGTTGTTGTAATAGCTATGGGAGCCGTTAATAGGCAACTCGCAGAGGCTTTAAAAAGAGCTAATGTGACAATAGAACAGCAAAAACAGGTGTTAAGATTACAAGAACAATTTCATACACTTGCAAATGCAACCTCTTTAGACTTTGATGAAGATAAAAGAATGTTTTTTGCAAAGGATTTTGTTGGAGTCGAAGTATTTCTGCCTAATCAGGATGTAATAAAGGAAGAGTATTTGGAAAAAGTAGATGCAGTTGGAAAGGATCTGAAAAACATTTTGGATTCTCTAAATAGCACAAATAATATTTTTCAATATCAAGTTGTCATAGAAGGTACGGCGGCAATACCTTATAAAGAGTTGAAATCCAATAAATTCAACCCTGATAATGTGGAAATGTATATGTTAAGTTATCGACGTGCTCTTGCGTTATATCTCAGATGGAAGCATCTCAATTTTCGTGAGAGTAATACTGAAATAATCATTGCAGGAAGTGGTTTTAATGGAAGGAATAGAGATATGATTATTGAGGAAAACAATAAGCGTTTTATAATCCAAATTATTCCGAAGATAGACAAACCTTCGACTGATTCTAAAAAGTTATGAAAAAATCTTTCTTATACGTTCTAAGTGGGTTTCTCCTCACTCTTCTCATTGTTGGATGTAGAAAATCAATATCATCACATCGTGCTTCCAGACAGTTTGCCTCATCTTCTGTTGTGGAAACAAAAAAAGAAAGAGGAGGCGGAGAAAAAGGTGTGACGAATATCAGGGCATCGAGGAAGATGGAAGGGCAGGAGATTTTTGATAAATACGCCACAGCAGTTTTCATGGTTTTTACGAGTGATGGCACAAAAGGATATCAAGGCTCAGGCTTTTTTATCAGTAAGGACGGGCTTGCTGTCAGCAATTATCATGTGTTTAAAGGTACTGGAGTTGGTCTAGAGAAAATAAAACTCTTGGGGAGTGATGTCGTTTATAATGTATCAAATGTGATTGCCACAAGTGATGATGAAGACTTCATCCTATTTCGGATTGATTGTCCCAACACTAATTATTTGCCCATTGCGCTATCCAAACCTAAGATTGGGGAGAAAGTATATGCTATAGGGAGTCCAAGAGGTTTAGAAAACACCTTCTCATCTGGAGAAATCTCGCAATGGCGAGACACCAATCTTATGCAAATAAGCGCACTCATTGATCATGGTAGTAGTGGTGGAGCTCTTATAAATGAATATGGTGAAGTCATAGGCATTACATCAGGCTCATTTGCTGATGGTTCGCAAGCAAATTTGAATTACGCATGGAGTATAGATGTCGTTAAGCCATATCTTAAATAGATTTTTATGTCTTTCAGGAGATTGTGTTTGTTGTTCATTATTGCGACCTTACTATTCTCTTCTTGTAGAAAGAGCTATAAGGGCATGCATTCTAACAAAGTGATTCAGGAGAAAGTGATGAAAGGGGCTGTGAATGATTCCCATGGAGTTTTTTCCTCTTATGAGGAAAGCGAGAATCTTCTAATTCCGCAAATGCGAATATCAAAAGATAGTAAGCAACTTTCTCGCATTGGATACACTGCGTCATATAACAAGGAAACAAAAAATCCTAATTGGGTGGCTTGGCATCTTATTGCGGAACATACAGATGGAGAGTATGTTCGGACAGGTGTCCCCTATTTTGAAAATGGTGAAGCATATGGAATAGGTAAAGTTAATCCTACAATATTAAGAGGGGATTATTTCGTGGATATGGAGATAGAGGAACCAAGACCAAATTTTGATGATTGGTCTGAAATGCCTGATGGTATGTCTCATGGACACATGTGCCCTGCTGGTGATAATAAATGGAGCAAGGAGGCGATGAATCAATCTTTCTTGTTGACTAATATGTGTCCACAGGATGAGAAACTGAATGGAGGAGGATGGAAGAAGCTCGAAGATAAGTGTCGTGATTGGGCTAAAAAATATGATGACATATATATCGTGGCTGGCCCCATCTTTTATGAAGGTGTAAAAAGAAGTTTTGGAAAGAATAAGATTTGTATTCCTAATGCATTCTTTAAGGTGGTGCTATGCGTGAATGGTACGCCCAAAGCTATAGGATTCATCTACTCTAATGATGACACGAGCCAATCTATGGCAAAAAATGTCCTTTCTGTGGATGAGATAGAAGAAGTCACAGGCTTTGACTTCTTTTATAGTTTGCCTGATTCTATTGAAGATGAAATAGAATTATACTGTCATTTGAATGATTGGTAATAATCTTAAAAATGTATTTCTATGAATAATCCATTAAAAAACAACCCTCTTGCAGCTGGGCTTTTCGGCTATGTAATGGGAATATTTACATTGTTAGGTGGACAGGCTATCGTAAAAGACTCCAATAGAAGTGACACCTCTGTTTCATCTTTTTACTCGTCTGCACCAACAGACATGAGTTTCCATGGTTTGGAACAGAATGATGGAGGAGATGTTGCAATAACAAAGACAGGTGATTGTTATCATAGTCTCTTTGGATGCTCCCATCTTAATAGAGCCACAGTAATAAGAGTGGTGAATAGAGAAGACGCTGAAGAAAGAGGGATGAAACCTTGCACCAGGTGTAATCCCTAAAGACAAATACAAAATGAATGAAAATCAAAACTAAGATGAAGATGAATAAACAAGTTCTTTTACAAATACTGGCAGTACTATAATAAATTTATGAAGTACCTCTATCTGATTCTCTCTGTCATCCTTCTCTTATGCCTCCTTCCGATGCCATACGGATATTATATGTTTGTCCGTTTTGTATCGATGGTGGCCTTTGGAGTGATGGCATATCGTTATTATAATCAGCACAAGATGGCATTGACTATCACTTTTGGTGCTCTCGCCTTGTTGTTCCAACCTTTCATCAAGGTTGCCCTTGGACGCACGATGTGGAACATCGTTGATGTGGTTGTAGCTGTGTTGGTGATTGTTTTGTGGGTGAAGGAAAAGAGATGTTAAAGGTTAGAGTTGAGAGTTTAGGGTTGAGAGTTTAGGGAAGGTTGTGGGTTATAGAGGCGCTGAAGCGGGTGAGGGACGAGAAAAGGAAATCTGAAGTAAATTCAGAGTAAATAGAGTTAGATCCGTACTATCCGTGTTCAAATAAAAGAGAATAACATAAAGATGAATAAATTCCAATATTTCTTTGTACTGCTTGTTATCATAACTCTTCAGTCATGCGGTACTTGTTCGCGTCATGTGAACAAGGTTGCTATGCCCGATGGCATTGAGGCTCCTAAGGTGAGTCATGGGCGTAAGGTGTGGAGCACGTTGGCAGATGTGGGATTCCCCGTTATTCCTGATACTATCCCAAGCAAGTTGTTGGAGAGGTATTGCTATACGGCGTCGCATAACAAGATGACCCGTCAGCCGAACTGGGTAATGTGGCAACTGACAGGGGAACATGTGATGAAGCGAAAAGATGAGGTGTGGAGTGACTATAGGGAAGATACGGATTTGCCTCGTGAAGAGCGTGCCACACTCGAAGATTATGCGTCCTCTGGTTATGATCGAGGGCACATGTGTCCTGGAGGAGATTGCAATTGGGATGATGTGGGAAGAGACGAGACGTTCGTGCTGTCCAATATGTGTCCTCAGAATCCCAATCTGAATCGCGGTGATTGGAAAGAGATTGAGATGGCTTGTCGGAAGTGGGCTCAGAAGTATGGCAGTATCTATATTGTTTGTGGACCGATGTTCTTCAAAAGTCAAGAGCATAAGAGGATTGGCCCCAATCAAGTTCCTGTACCTGAGGCATTCTTCAAGGTGGTCTTGTGCATAGAGAATTCTGTACCTAAAGGGATTGGGTTTATTTGCAGAAATACGGATGGGAACAGGAAGAAGGATTTCTATGTGAATTCCATCCGCCAAGTGGAACGAATCACAGGTTACAAGTTCTTTCCCAATCTGAATGATTCCATCAAGAATCAGGTATATGACATGGATGATATAAATGGGTGGTAAGGATTGTTCA
>JBGUMY010000455.1:0-9222 GCA_045117095.1 Bacteroidaceae bacterium
AACGTGCGACCCCTTGGTCCCAAACCAAGTATACTACCAACTGTACTACATCCCGATTCCAATGCCTTTTCGGCATGCCTTTCTCTAAAAGCACTGCAAAGGTACGACTTTTATTTGAACTGGCAAAAGAAAAGCAGACTTTTTTTCACACACAACATCAAAAATGGGAAGAAGACTAATAGTCTTAGGGGAAAAGATGTTGTATTGAAAGCAAGAATGAACAAGAAGCCATAGAAAAGGGCATCCTCCGATGAGCCACAAAAAAGGTCACCCTCCTTGAGGATGACCTTTTCATTATTTTTGTAAAAATGTTGATTACTTCAGCGTGATAACGGTACGACGGTTGAGGTTGAATGGAGCAACTTCGTCAACACCACCGACACCCTGTACTTCGATGTTAGCGCGGTTAACGCCGAGGTTAACGAGTTCGTCAGCAACAGCCTGTGCACGAGCCTCAGACAGCTTCTGGTTGTAAGCAGAAGAACCAGTCTTGCTATCAGCAGAACCTCTTACGACAACCTTAGCATTTGCATTCTTAGCAGCAGCTGCAACAGCCTCGATGTTGATAAGATCCTTCTTAGAGTTGATCTTAGCAGAGTTGAGGTCGAAGAATACAGAAGTAGAACCAGCTGTGATGTTACTGGGGTTAACTGGGCACTTGTGGTTGTTCCACTTAGCGAGCTCAGCACGGAGACGTGCATTCTCGTCCTGCTCAGCCTTCAGCTGTGCACGGAGAGCAGCGAGCTTAGCGCAAGCCTCAGCAGAGAGAGCCTCGTAGTCCTCGAGAGAAACAGCCTTTGACCAACCAGTCTTACCAATGTTGTAAGTGATACCGAGGTCAATAGAAGCGATACCATTAGCAGAGAAAGCCTTGTGATCACCATTATAAGGCATATAATCTTTAGTTGTGAACACCCATGCTGCATCCAAATAAACACCTACGCGATCTGAAATCTTCCATGCAGATTCCAAACCTGCACCTAATGCTGGAGCATAACCATTAGTACCGAAATTGCGGATCACACCCATACGTGGATAGAGAATCAGGTTCCAAACACGAGAGTCATTGTAGCCACAGAAGATGTTGCTCATGTTGAACTCAGTGTCGAAGTAGAGACCTGCATAACCACCCTTGTGAGGATTTGGAGCTTCCCACACCTGTTCTGTGTGACGGAATGCATGATAGAATGCGCCATTCTCCCAGTTAAGCTTAAGACGTACGCCAAGATCTGGAGAGAACCACTTACCTACAGCAAAGTCAAAACCGTATGTACGACCATGGCGCCAGTCATACGAGAGGAAACCACCTTGCTTGTAAACATCAGTGACATTGGCATCAATACCAGCCTGGATGAACCAATTGCTCCAGAAGGAGTTTGTTGCCACACTGTACTTGTTAGTTGTTGGAGTTGCGAATTCGTCGCACTGTGCGTTTGCTGCAACAGCACTAAAGCCTATAAAGGCCAACGCCATCATTAACTTTCTCATAAATACAATTTTTAGTAAAACAATAATTAATATTTTTAAATAACTTCATCACTTTTCATTAGAATTCATACACCCCCTTGTCATTTCTCAACCTTTGAAAATCCAATTTGAAGGCATATTTCACACTAATTTCGCCACAAAGGTAAACATTTTAGTTTATACGAACACAACAAAAAACAAAAAAAATATAAAAAAAGTGGATTCTTGATGCATTTTTTATATTTTATTCACGTTTTTGGCTTTCCAAAGAGCATTTTGCAACACAAAATCAACGAATATCATCAAACACTTGATCAGCCAAAATGGTGTATATCAACTTCCCATCAGGAGTCCTTGCTGAAGCCTTTGAAGCAAAGAGGTCATTCAGGAGGCTTTCCATCTCCAAAGATGAGAGAACTTGCCCATAAACTATCGCAGCATTCTCCGCCAAGGCTAAAGCCAAGGCTTCTTGAGCCTCCCTTCTAATATTACCAGTCTTCGCTTTGGCCGATGACACCATCTCATGCAACAGTTTGTCCACATCCACCCCTACAATCCCTGCTGGGATGCCATTGATGGAATAGGCACCGCCACCAAGATTAGACAAATCAAAGCCCAAACCGCTGAGATCATCCATCAAATCCTCCACCACCAAGGCATCATCCTTATCAAATTGAATGATTTCCGGAAATAGTTCTTTTTGAGAAGGCCGGTTGGTGGAGTTCATGCACTGCATGTTCTGGTCGAAGAGTACACGCACATGTGCCCGATGCTGATTGACAATCATCAATCCCTTCGCACTCGAGACAACGATATATTTCCCTTTATATTGGAATTTGGGGACGGAAGCATCGAATGACATGCTCGAAGTGCCCTGCTCCACTGCCAATGTATTCCAAATGGAACCTTGCAGATTTTGCTCCTCAGGAATACTTCCCTGCCAATCGGAGTCATTTCCCCTAGATGAAAGCATCGTTGTGTCCAATCCCAGATTCCCCTCCACATTGCCATTTTCATTCTCTTCCTGATGAGATAATGCATATTTGTCATACAGTTTTTCCCATCCATTCGAACGAACATACGCCTGTCCATGTTCTTCCTTGAACGGATTATAATTCGAAGTCGACAGCTTAGGCTGATGGGGAATCGAGGTCGATATGCCCATGACGGGGATATCGGGTTTCCCCTCCACATCGAAATCAATCATCGGCACATTACAGAATTGTCCGATGGTTTCTTTCACCGCTGCAGAAAGCACCTGCCAGATGGGTTGTTCATTGTCAAACTTGATTTCCGTCTTCGTGGGATGCACATTCACATCTATCGATGATGCATCCACCGAGAAGTACAGGAAATAAGAGACTTGCTCCCCTACAGGCATCATATTCTCGTATGCCTTCATCACCGCACTATGGAAATACGGATGACGCATATAACGGCCATTCACAAAAAAGTACTGATGCGCTCCTTTCTTTTTCGAGGATTCAGGTTTAGCCACATAGCCAGAGACGCTCACCAAAGATGTCTCCACCTCCACTGGCAACAAATCGGCATTCAATTTCTTTCCAAAGACATCAAGGATTCGTTGCCGCACTGTCGTTTTCGGCAGATTGTACATCTCCACCCCATTATTATATAAGATGAAGGATATTTCAGGATGCACCAGGACAATCCTCTGAAAATCTGCCACCACATTCGTCAGTTCCGTCTGATTCGATTTCAGGAACTTTCTCCGTGCTGGCACATTGAAGAACAGGTTCTGCACCAAGAAATTGCTGCCAGCAGGGCATGCGACAGGTTCCTGGTTTTCTATCTTAGAGCCTGAAATCTGGATCATCGTACCCAGTTCATCCTCACGTCTGCGAGTCTTGAGTTCCACCTGAGCCACTGCTGCGATACTCGCCAAGGCTTCACCACGGAATCCCATGGTCGTCAGATTAAAGAGGTCAGAAGCTTTCTGAATCTTTGATGTGGCATGACGTTCGAAAGACAATCGGGCATCGGTTTCCGACATGCCCTTACCGTCATCTATCACCTGCACGATTGTCTTGCCACCATCCGTCACCAACACCTTGATATTCTCAGCACCCGCATCAATCGAGTTCTCCACCATCTCTTTGATAATGGATGCGGGACGCTGAACCACTTCACCTGCGGCAATCTGGTTAGCGACCGAATCGGGTAAAAGATGTATAATATCGTTCAAAACTAAATCCTTTCTTTATTACGTTTCTACAACATCATTCCCACTCAAAATCCGAGTTTGCCCGTGATGAGATAATGCATCAGCAGAAGCAGCAGCACGATGGCGGTGATCAGCACACCATACGAAAGCGGCTTTCGCCCACTCTCCTTCCGACGCTTCACATGCTTGGTCGCCTGCACGAACTTTCCCCTGATGTCCTCTGGGGTGAACTCTTTAGGAGGGAGCAGCCCCAATTCACGCTTGGCTCGCTCGTCTATTTCCTTCAGTTTCTCCTTCCGAGGGTCATAGTATATGTAGTTATGATGAAAGCCGCGTGGCTTTCTGGTTGTAAAGAGTCCCATATCTTATATATATTATATATGTATACATTATTATATAAGGGGGGATGCTACAGATTATCCAATTTCTGCTTCGGCACCACCTTCTTCTCCGACTTCTTCAGTTCCTGATCCTTCTTCTTGCTACGCCACTCGAAGATGTCATCCTTATCCTTCGGACGCACATAGTCAAACCACGCAAAGCCTGTCAGATAGCGTTTATCTTCTGGGATGGCAAAAGGAGGGTACATCACGCCATTCGAGGTGGACATCCAGATTTTCTCCACCTTCTTGTCCTTCATGAAGACGTTCAGTTCCGGGGTTTCCGTATAGTTCATACCGATACGGGCGCCATCATCCTCCACCATGAAGTAGCTCACATACACATTTCCCTTTGCATTGTTGCGGTCAATCACGCCATTTTTGAAGTAGCAGAACATCTCCTTCGATGCCACTTGATTGTACGACACCGAATCTATCTGCTCGATGGTCATCGCCTGATTGATGATATGAATCCAATCGATCGTGCTGTCATTGTTGTACACACGGATCTCCTCGCCAAACACCTGCTGACCCTCGTTCCAGAGGATGGGCTGACCATAGAGATAGGTGCAGGAATCCATTTCGTGCGACACCAGCGAGTCGCACACTCCCTGAATGTCCCGCCTGAACATCCTCACTTTATGGTAAGCGAACAAATCCCTATACACAGAGTCCGTCTTTTGGTTATAGGTCACCATCCGCAACGTGTCGCCATGCACGTAGAGCGTGTCCACCTCCGAAAATTCATAGCATACCGCACTGTCAGTCGCCACCGCCGTACCCGTCTGTTCCTCATAGCGGCAGTAATGTCCCGTCAGCATGCATCGGTTCTCCACATCCGTCAGCACCACATTGCCAAAGGCCTCGCTCACCCCCGCCTCATTATCGCAATACAGGCTGTCACCCACGATGTCACGCATATCCTTATACACATGCGAGCGGTCCATCAGGTTCGCCTGCCCAGTTTGCGTGTCATAATCGCCACGCAAGGCATAGACAAACGTGCTATCCGACGAGACGATATTAGTTTCCGACACAATTCGAGCCTTCTTCGTGTCCGAATAGTAATACAACTCATTGGTTTTCAAGTCGAACTTCGGATTGACCAGCACCACATTGTCCTTGAAGATGGCCTCATGCAGGGCTGGAGTGTACTGCCCATAGTCCGAGTCCAGCACATTGTCCTCGTCATACAGCGTGCCGTGTCGAGGATAGAAACCTACCCCCTCCAGACGGTCATAATCAATCACCGAGGTCACCAACTTCGTCTTCCGATGAATCAGCACAGCATTTCCCTGCGCATGAGCCTGCATCATCGGCCCATCATACTCCAGCGTGTCGCTCGTCAGGGTCAGCGTGTCGCCCTGCACCATCTTCACATGTCCATAGGCCTTGAACGTGTTGTCTTCCTTATAGAATCGGGCGCTGTCGCAATCCAGATACATGCCATCGTGGTAAAGTTTCACGTGTCCCACCAGCACATCGGCACGCACATCCTGATAGTTTTTGTAGAGCACATCACTGTGGATGAGCTTCACCTGCTCGCTCGATTTCGCACGGGGTTTATCATCAGGCCTCGAAGCACAAAGCATACAAAATGCTGATAGACACATCGTGCCTATCAACATCCTTTCCCGTATGTTTCCATGCTTCTTCCGCATATAGAACCTTACCCCTTCCTTGTTCGTGTCCAGCGATTCTCCCGCCGATTATCCCATCACTTAATCCACCCCGGATACTGGAACTCACAATTCTTCCAGTCATCATTGATATGTATATACGTCGTCTGCTGCTTCTCCCTGATCCATGCTTGCAGCTTATCCTCCCTCAGTTTGTCCTCCACCACATTTTGCAATTCCTGATAGTCATCCGCCATCGTGGCACGGTGACCATTGACACGGGTCTTCAGCTTCGCGATTGCCACCACCTCTTTGCCCTGATTGTTCACCATGATGAAGGGTTCCGAAATCTCACCCACTTTCATGCCGGACACCACACGAGCCACCTCCGAGGGAAGGTCTTTCATCTCGAATTTCGATCCGCCCGTATATTTGTCGAAGATCAGGCCATAGTTATTGCGCGTGTCCTTGTCATACGACACCACCGACACACACTCATCAAATGTGTAGAGTCCCCGATTGATTTCCGCCTTGATGGAGTCCAAGTCGTTGATTCCCTGCTGCAGCGCCTCCGTCGTCACCTTGGGTTTCAGCAGGATGTGGCGGCAGTTCATCATGTCGCCACGCTTCTCAATCAGCTGGATGATGTGGAAACCATACTCCGTCTCCACAATCTTCGACACAGCCTTGGGATCCGTCAGGTTAAACGCGACATTGGCAAATTCAGGCACATACGAGCCACGACCCGCAAAACCTAATTCACCACCGTTCTTGGCCGACTCCTTATCCTCCGAGTAGAGCAGCGCCAGCGTCGAGAACTGTGTCGAGCCACTGTTGACGCGCTCCGTGTATTCACGCAATTTGTTCTTCACGCGGTCGATTTCCTCCTGAGGAATCACCGGGTTTCGGGTGATGATCTGCACCTCCACCTTCGTGGGCACGAACGGGATGCTGTCCTCTGGCATATCCTTAAAGTAGCGGCGCACCTGGGCAGGCGTCACCTTGATGTCCTTCACCAGATTGCGCTGCACATCGCTCACAATCATCCTGTCCTTATAGCTGTTGAACATCATCTCACGGATCTGGCTCATCGGCTTGCCCAGATACTCCTCAATCTTCTCTTTCGAGCCCGCATTCATAATCTGACGTTGCAGGTCATCGTCCACCTGCTGAAACACATCAGCGTCCGACACATCGATCGAGTCGATGGCAGCCTGATGCAAGAAGAGCTTCTGCACCGCCAACTGCTCCGGAATCACGCAATAGGGGTCACCCTCCCAGCGCTCACCCATCTGCAACATCTCGATGCGCGCATTCTCCACGTCCGAGCGCAGAATTGCCTCATCGCCGACCACCCAGATCACCTCGTCAATCACATTCTTCTGGCTCTGTGCCGACACCGTCATCGCACACAGCCCCAACAATCCTATAAAAATCTTACGAATCATCCTTCCATTCTTCATTTTTTCAGTCCTTCAATTCTCTCAATGCTTGTTCACCGTCTTCACCACATCGTCATACACCTCCACCGCAAACTTCTTCCGCAAGCCATCCACCCACTGACGCTCCTGCGCATTCTGGAAATCGACTGCCACCTGACCCTGCGTGTCCTTCGCCGTGCGAGGAGCCTTCAGCGGCTTGCCCCACACATCCGTCACAGGATAATCCTGCATCGGCTTCAGCTCCGTCTTCTGCTTGAAGACCAGCTTGTCCACATTGGCGTTGTCGCCCAACTTGAAGAGGCCACGCTCCACACGCACCACCTTCACCGAGTCAGAATTCACCGACACAGCCGTCTCAGCCCACTTCTCCTCCGGCGCTCCCTTCAGCAGCTTCTTCACCTGAGCCATCGTGGCGGCATCCTTCGTATGAATCACAATGCCCACAAAGTGAGGAACATCCCACGCATAGTCCTTCTTATGCGCCTTGAAGTAAGCCTCCTGACCATCCAGATCCTCCTGAGCCTTGTCCCACACATCCTTCTTCGTCACCTCATACATCAACGTGCCGTCATAATACTCCTGCGACAAGTTCCGCAGCTCAGCATCCTCCTCCATCAGCTTCTGGTGCAGTTCATTCACCAGTTCAGCCCGCGTGATATTTCGCTCGGACGACACCGAATCCAGATACGCATTCGCCGCAGCCTCCTTGATGCCACGCTGCTCCAAGAACTTGATGATATTGTCGTGATGGAACTCATACGGTTCAAACGGATGCCTGTCCGTCATGTAGATGAGGTGCCAGCCCACCGTCGACTTCACCGGAGCCGACATCTCCCCAGCCTTCAGCGCATAGGCAGCCGCCTCAAAGTCAGGAATCATCATGCCCTTGCCGAACTGACCCAAGGCCCCACCCCGCTGAGCCGAACCCTTGTCATCGCTCTTCTCCGTCGCCATCTGCGCAAACGCCTCAGCCAGCTGCGACTTCGGAACAGCGTTCAGCACCTCATAGATGCTGTCGATCCTCACCTTCGCCGCCGCCTGCTGCTCAGCCGTCGCATCCTGACGCATCATCACCAAGATGTGGCTCGCCGTCAGCAAGTCCTGACCCTCAAACCTCGACGCCGTGTTGTCATACGTCTTGCGAGCCTCACGCTCGATGTAGTCCTCATCCTCGATGGTCGGAATCACCATCTGCTCCTTATAGCCGTCCAACTCCTTACGCAGGGCGCTCAACGTGTCCAGACGCTGGCTCTCAGCCTCCGCCACCTTCAACTTGAAGTCCACATACAGCGGCACATACTCCTCCACCGTCTTCTTGTCAATCACTCCGTCCGAATTGTTCTTGTTGAACGAATACTCAAACTCACTTCTCGTGATGCTCTTGCCATTGATCTTCATAATAACAGGGTCTGCCGACTGTGCCCCAGCCGAGAGACCCGCCACCATCATCATGGCCAATACTGCTATCTTTTTCATTGATTCAAATGTTCTATTTATAAATTACGCTGCAAAGGTACGAATAAGTGCGCACAATACAAAGTAAAACCAACAAGTTTTAACTTTTATTGTCGAGCGGGAGTACCTTCGGCGCAGCCAACGGTACGAATAAGTGAGCACAATACAAAGCAAAACCTATAAAACAATCCGTTGTAAATATTTGTTGCGGCAGGCCGCCGAAAGAAAAATAGGGAAAAACAAGTAAAAATAGATAAAAATAGTTTTATTTATTTTTTAAAAGTCCCACAGAAATAAAAGAAATAAAGGAAATTCCATTCGGCGAGTTTCAAACATCGCGTCAGCCATTTCCTTTATTTCCTTCATTTCTGCGGGACAATTAAAATATTTTTCTTCGGGTCGAGGGTCTATCCGAAGCCGCCGCCGCCCGATGGTGGAATCGTTCCAGAGTCATCGCCGGAGCCACCACCCTGGTCGTCTATTTCATCCGACCCAGGGAAGCCGCCGCCACCACTTGGAGGAGTCGTTCCAGAGTCATCACCAGAGCCTCCTTGTTCGGAGCCTCCTTGTTCAGAGCCGCCCCCGTTCTCCGTTTCGCCAGCGTTCGTCCCGCCGCCGTTTTCCGGCGGGGTTCCACTTCCTCCCTGCTGAGTCCCCGACCCCGATGTTGAGGC
>JBGUMY010000456.1:0-16632 GCA_045117095.1 Bacteroidaceae bacterium
GCCTAAGGCCTCGGGAAATGCGGGCAAAAAAATGCTACCGAGGCTCAAGCCCCGGCCGCTTCCCGAAAGCGAGTGCAAAGGTACGGCAACTTTACAAACTGGCAAAATTTTTCAACAACTTTTTTCGGAAAAATGAGAAAAAAGGACGATATGGGACAAAATGGCGGAGAATTAGAGGAGAAATGGAACAAGCAAACAGTCCAATTACTGCATTAAGTGCTGATGGAGGTATTTCTCGATACGAGTGACTAGATGGAGACGAGTAGTACCACCATAGATGCTGTGATTGCGATTGGTATAGGTCTGCATGTCGAATTGGTAGTTGTGTTGGACGAGTGCTTCGGAGAGTTCAGCGGTGTTCTGGAAGTGAACGTTGTCATCAGCAAGTCCATGAATGAGGAGGAGGTCACCATGAATGCGCTCGTAGCGATGGAGGGGCGAACAATCATACCCTTGTGGATTCTCCTGAGGAGTGCGCATGAAGCGTTCAGTGTAGATGGTGTCATAGAAACGCCAATCAGTAACAGGAGCAACAGCAATGCCGCAAGTGAAAACTCCCCTACTCTCACACAGAGACATGAGGGTGTTGAATCCACCAAAACTCCAGCCCCAGATTGCGATATGTGACTTATCGATGTATGGCTGTTTTCCCAACCAGATGGCTGTCTCAACTTGGTCGTGCGATTCGAGGTCGCCCATCTTCAGATAGGTGCAACGCTTAAAGTCCGAGCCCCTTCCGCCCGTTCCGCGTCCATCGACACAGACAACGATGTAACCCTGTTCTGCAAGGCGTTGTTCCCAAATCAAACCACCCATGAAGCCGTTACTGAACGCATTGTGAACCTCCTGACTGCCTGGGCCGCTATATTGATACATAAGAACAGGATACTGCTTATTGGCGTCAAAATCCTTGGGCTTCACCATCCAGCCGTTCAGTTCGATGCCATCGGCGGTTGTGAAGCTGAATAGTTCAGCATTACCTAGCGAGAGGGCGGCAAGTTTGTCTTTCAATGGAGCATTATCCTCAACGGTCTTGAGTGACTTGCCCGAAGCATTGCAGAGCGTGTAAACAGGCGGCGTAGTCAGATTGGAATAAGTATTGAGATAATACTGGCAACCCTTGCTGAAGATGGCCTCGTTAAAACCTTTCTCTGCTGACAATCGAGTTCGTTTGCCCGAAATATCCACCTTATAAATGTATTGTTCCAGCGGACTTCCCTCGTTGCTCGCAAAGTAGAACGTCTTGCCTGCAGTGTCAGATCCGTAGTACTTCGTCACTTCGAACTGTCCCGAAGTCAATTGACGAACCAACTGTCCGCCGATAGTGTAAAGATACATGTGCTGATAGCCGTCGCGCTCACTCAGCAGGACGAACTGATCGCCCGAGAAATCCATATTCACATAGGCAGGCTCATCCACATAGCGTTTGTCTTCCTCACGAAGCACAAGTTGCGAAGTGGTGCTGCGAGCATTCACCGAGTAGAAGTCCAGACGATCCTGATGCCGATTGAGCGTCATCACCATCAGAATGTCCTTCTGACTTGTGAACTGGATGCGGGGGATGTAGCCATCGGCATCCAAAGGAACCTGTAACGTGCGAGTCACGCGGCTCTTGATGTCATACGACATGACCGAAACCTTTGCGTTTACTTCGCCTGCCTTTGGATACTTATATTCATACGTACCTGGATAGAGCGCATACTCCGACCGCATCGGATTTGACCCTTGATACCATGGGAACGAGAACGTCCTCACCTCCGACTCATCGAAGCGAATCCAAGCCAGAATCTCACTGTCGGCCGAAAAATCGAAAGCCCGATTCATGGAGAACTCCTCCTCATATACCCAGTCAGGCTTTCCGTTGATGATTCGATTCCGCTCCCCATCCTTCGTAATCTGGCTCTCCGCATTATTGAAGAGCAGTTTCACCAAGAACAAATTATTATCCCTCACGAAAGCAATCTGGTTCCCATCGGGCGAAAATTTCGGACATTCCTGCGGCCCCCCCGTTGACAGAGGCGTCATTATTTTGTTTCGCATGTCATAGATATAATAGGTGGACGTTGCCGACCGGCGATAGATACGTGTGCGATTCGTCTCGATGAGAATGTGCTTCTCGTCAGGCGCCATGATATAGCCCTCCACAACACGAACCACAGCCCCACGAGCCGTCGATGCGTCGAACAAAACCTCCAGCACCTCGCCTGTTTTGAACGAACACCGCTCGATGCGTTTCCTATCCTCACTCACACACGAGTAACTCTCCCCATCCATCAGCGGACGAACCTCCCTAACCGATTGCGGTGCATAGGTACCGCTCATAATATCCTCAAGTTTAATTTGCTGAGCCGTTGCACCCAACACCGTGACCATAAGCATCACAGCCACACACATACTTCTCCTAATCATCTGAGTTTCCATCATGACTATCATTTTTAGAATTTCACCACAAAGGTACGGAATTTCTCCAAAACAAAAATAATATTAGAAGAAATTATAATATTTTTATCGCCATAGTTATAGTTTCAACAAAGAAAACGTCCAAGAGAGAACCTAAGTTCAACCTTGGACGTTTTGGGAAATCACACATTATACTATAATTACATGTATGATGCGTGAAGTTGTGGAGTTTTAGAACTCGGCAGTCTTTGGAGTGCGGGGGAATGGGATGACATCGCGAATGTTCTGCATGCCAGTGACGAAGAGGATGAGACGCTCGAAGCCGAGGCCGAAACCGGCATGAGGGCAGGAACCGAACTTACGAGTATCGAGATACCACCACATGTCCTTCATCGGGATCTGACGCTCCCCTATCTCGTTCATCAACTTGCCGTAGTCCTCCTCGCGGACAGAACCTCCGATGATTTCACCAATCTGTGGGAAGAGCACGTCTGTACCCTGCACGGTCTGTGCCATCTCCTGACCGTCAAGCACGGGATTCTCGTCGTCTATCTTCATGTAGAACGCCTTGATGGCCTTCGGATAGTGGGTCATGATGACGGGCTTTTTGAAGTATTCCTCGACGAGGTAGCGCTCATGCTCAGAAGCGAGGTCATCACCCCAATTGCAGGGGAACTCGAACTTGCGTCCGTCCTTGATGGCCTGCTGTAGGATGCGGATGCCTTCGGTGTAGTCGAGACGCACGAAGTCGTTCTTCAGCACTCCCTCAAGTCGCTCAATGAGGTGTGGGTCTAAGCGAGGGTTATTGAGGAACTCGAGGTCATCCTTGCAATTATCGAGCGCCCACTTCACGCAGAACTTGATGAAATCCTCCTCAAGATCCATCAGGTCGGGCAGATCCATGAAGGCAATCTCAGGCTCAATCATCCAGAACTCTGCCAAGTGGCGAGGGGTGTTGGAATTCTCTGCACGGAAGGTGGGGCCAAACGTGTAGATGGCTCCGAGGGCTGTGGCTCCGAGTTCACCCTCTAACTGACCGCTGACGGTGAGGGAAGTCTGCTTGCCGAAAAAGTCATCGTCGTAGATGATGGCACCATTCTCGTCCTTCTTGAGGTCGTAGAGGTTCTTGGTTGTCACCTGGAACATCTGACCAGCACCCTCGCAGTCGGAAGCTGTAATGATGGGGGTGTGAAAGTAGAAATAGCCATGCTGATGGAAGTAGGTATGGATGGCCATCGCCATGTTATGGCGGATGCGCATCACGGCACCGAACGTGTTAGTGCGTAGACGCATGTGAGCATGCTGACGCATATACTCGAAGGACTGCCCCTTCTTCTGCATAGGGTAGTCGGCAGGACACTCGCCAAACACCTTGATGTCGGTGGCCTGCACCTCGACTGCCTGGCCAGAGCCAATGCTCTCGACCATCGTTCCCGTCACCGAAAGGCATGCGCCAGTGGTGATGAGCTTCATCATCTCGGGGTCGAACTTCTCCACGTCGGCCACCACCTGCACATTCTTGATGGTAGAGCCGTCGTTGAGGGCGATAAAGTTGACAGCCTTGCTGCCACGCTTAGTGCGCACCCAACCCATTACGGTGACCTCGGCTCCAAAGTCTGTGCGCTGGAGGAGGTCGATTATCTTTACTCTTTTCATCTTCTATTAAAAATTGAAGGATTGAAGAACCTTTAGTTCAACGAAGTTAATTGAAAAATTGAAGTTAGTCATCCTACGTGTGTTCACATCGCGTTAGCCCAAACTTCAATTTTCAATTCTTCATTTTTTAATTCTTATTCATAATGTCCCGTGTGCAGCATAGCCACTTCCTGCTCAGTGAGGAAGCGCCAATCTCCACGCTTGATTCCCTTCTTGGTCAAACCAGCGAAGACCACACGGTCAAGCTTGCAAACCTTGTAGCCGAGGCTTTCGAAGATGCGGCGAACGATACGGTTCTTGCCTGAGTGAATCTCGATGCCCACCTGCTTGTGGTCAGTTTCAGATGCGTAGCTGATGTCATCGGCTTTTATTTCGCCATCCTCAAGCATAATGCCATCGGCAATCTGCTTCATGTCGGCAGCATTCAAGTTCTTGTCGAGGTGAACGTGGTAGATCTTCTTCTTCAGGAACTTTGGATGGGTCAACTTGGAAGCCAGATCACCATCGTTGGTAAAGAGGAGCACGCCAGTGGTGTTGCGGTCAAGACGACCTACAGGATAGATGCGCTCGCGGCAGCAGTTCTTCACCAGTTCCATCACCGTCTTACGCTGCTGTGGGTCATCAGAAGTGGTTACGTAGTCCTTCGGCTTGTTGAGGATGACGTAGACCTTCTTCTCAATGCTGACGAGCTGGTCGTGGAAGTGAACTTGGTCGGTACGCTGCACCTTTGTGCCGAGTTCTGTGACCACCTGTCCATTGACAGACACCACACCTGCCTGGATGAACTGGTCAGCCTCACGACGAGAACATACACCAGCATTGGCGAGGAACTTGTTCAAGCGGATAGGAGCATTAGGATCTTCAAGATACTCTTTGTACTCAATCTGCTTCTTCATGCTATACTTCGCGTTGGGGTTGTAGCCACCACGCTGGTTGTTGTAACCACCACGCTGCTGGTAACCGCCACGCTGATTGCCATAACCACCACGCTGCTGGTAACCGCCACGCTGATTGCCATAGCCACCACGCTGCTGGTAACCGCCACCACGTTGCTGATAACCACCACCACGCTGGTAGCCGCCCTGACGAGGCTGATAGCCACCCTGCTGCTCGTAACCACCTTCGGAATCACCCTGATAGCCACGATTGGGATTGTAACCACCACGCTGCTGATAACCACCGCGCTGCTGGTAGCCACCACGCTGCTGATAGCCACCACGCTGCTGGTAGCCACCATTATTGTAAGGACGCTGCTGATAGCCGCCACGCTGCTGGTAGCCACCCTCCTCGGAAGAAGATGAGGCACCACCAAAACCTGCGGGACGGAAGCCACGCTCATTCTGTACGCCATTTGAACTGTATGCAGCACGCTCATTGCGATTGAAACGAGGACGCTGCGGACGGTCACCACGATTGAATGCGGGACGACCACCCATGCTGCTTTCACGGTTGTACGATGGACGATAGCCTTCGCGGTCACCCCCATTGTCAGATTTCTCTTCTGGTGCAGGATTCTTTCCCTGCCATTCTTCAATTTCAGACATAATTTACTTTACTATTACTTATTGGTTTAATCCTAAAATATATTTGTATTTGTTTTTATTCTCACATGCCTGTATAGGTGTGTGGTGTGATGGCCCTCAATTCCTCCTTCACGCTCTCAGCCACATCCAGCCCATCAATGAAGCCCTTGATGCTCTCGGCAGTGATGGCAGCATTGGTGCGGGTGAGTGCTTTGAGCGCCTCGTATGGATGAGGATAAGCCTCGCGACGGAGAATGGTCTGGATACCTTCAGCACATACAGCCCAGCAGTTGTCGAGATCGCGATTGATGGCATCCTGATTGAGCAGGAGCTTGCGCAGACCTTTCAACGTCGACTGAATGCTGATGATCATATGACCCATCGGCACGCCCACATTGCGGAGCACAGTGGAGTCGGTCAAATCACGTTGCAGACGACTCACTGGCAATTTCTGGCTCAAGAAAGCGAGGATGGCATTGGCCATACCCAGATTACCCTCCGAATTTTCAAAGTCAATAGGATTCACCTTGTGAGGCATCGCCGAAGAGCCCACTTCGCCAGCCTTAATCTTCTGCTTGAAGTATTCCATCGACACATACATCCAGAAATCGCGGTCGAGGTCGATGATGATGGTGTTGATGCGCTTCATGGCATCGAAAATGGCACCCAAATTATCATAGTTGCTGATTTGGGTAGTCCACGCCTCACGCTCCAAGCCAAGTTTCTCACTCACAAACTTATTGCCAAACGCCTTCCAATCATAGTCAGGATAAGCGATATGATGGGCATTGTAGTTACCAGTCGCACCACCAAACTTGGCAGTAATCTTGCAAGCCTTCAGCTGATTCAATTGTTCCGTCAGACGATAAACATACACCATCACCTCCTTACCCAAACGTGTGGGAGAGGCAGGCTGTCCATGCGTCTTCGCCAGCATGGGAATGTTCTGCCACTCGTCTGCATACTCCTTGAGTTGTGCGATGAGTTCCTCCACCTGGGGATAGTACACCTCGTTGAGAGCATCCTTGATGGAGAGTGGCACAGATGTATTGTTGATGTCTTGACTGGTCAAGCCAAAATGAATGAACTCCTTATATGCTTCGAAGTCGCCTATCTTGTCGAGTTCCTCCTTGATGAAGTATTCCACAGCCTTCACATCGTGATTAGTCACCTTCTCGATGTCCTTCACCCGCTGCGCATCAGCCTCAGAAAAATTGCGGTAGATGTCACGCAACCGCTCGAAGAGGCTCTGATCGAAGCTCTTCAGTTGAGGCAGAGGCAACTCACACAGCGTGATGAAATACTCGATTTCAACACGTACACGATACTTAATAAGTGCATATTCTGAAAAATACGCAGCCAAATCCTGGGTCTTGCTTCTATAACGACCGTCTATAGGCGAAACGGCCGTGAGTGCATTCAGTTCCATATTATAGTTTTCCTTCGTTTACTTTCTATTTTACACTTTTGATTTGTCAGCAAAGCGGCGTCTCCGAGACGCTCAGAAGTGTTCACTCTAATCCGTAATCGATTCTCTTTTGCTTTTTACGCTGCAAAGGTACGGCTTTTTCATGAAGTAGGAAGCATGAAGAAGGGAGAAACACGTTTTCCTACCCTCATTTTTCATATTTTTAACCCTTTTCCACCGCTGAAATGCGAAAAACGGTGTACACTTCCACCACCACAAAGAACACAAAGGGAATCAGCCAAGCCGTTGGTCCCAGATACAAGCCTGAATAAAATCCCGTCGGCAACCACATGAAGAGCGTGGCCAAGAACAGGCCCACCATCCCAAACACACGTTGATGATACAATCGGCGCAATGTCAGTTCGCGGGAATCTGTCATCGGGTATTTCAAATAGAAAGGTGTCTGCATGAAGCGTCCCACAGCCAAAGCGACAGTACCTACTGCCAACAAGATGGCTGCCAGCAGACGCGTGTCTTCCTTGGGCAACACCCACAGGCAAGCGGCCACCAGCACCAGACACAATCCTACCACCTCTATAATTCCTAAGATTTTCTCCTTATTCATATTCTTCGTCCTCCACAATGAAGATATCCTCATTGTCTGTCTTCATGAAGTAGCGGCTACGAGCCACCTCCTTCAATGCCTCTGGGTCATTCTTCAAGGCATCCAAGGTTTTCTTGTCCTGATTAAACTTACGGTTATACTCATCGATTTCGCCCTTCAATCGCGAAATCTCCCGCTGTTGACTGATACGATTCACAATGCTGCTCTCTCCTACAAAGCCGATGGTGCCCACGAATATAGCAAGGGCAACCACATACTTCAACTTGAAAATCCAATACTTGACACTACTTTTCATACGCTTTTCCTTGATAATCGATTATTTCTCACTTATATTTTTCATGAATACTTATACTTCCTTTATCTCATAGATTCACTTCACTTTCACCCTCACAGGATGGTTCAATGCCTCTCTCCAATCGTCGAGTGTGGAAAACCATTCCTTGGCCGTGTGATAGCCCTTTGCCTCCTTATCGGCACAGAAGGTCAGGTAGTAACGAATTCCACCTTTCGAATCGGGCTTCACCACAAAGAGGTAATTAAGTTCATCTTCCTTCGTATCGCGAATATACTCCTTGGGCATATACACCGCCATTCCTATTGCTTCAGGTGCCCATTGCTGCTTCTTGCCCATATCGGGATAGTCACATCCCCACGAGGCTGCCATTCCATCTTTCTTTACATATCCCTGTGGCTTATGTCCCTTACGTGTGGTCTCATCAGCTGTCACACCCACTTTCTGAACACCCGTACAGAAGAGTTTCTCAATGGCCTTCTTGCCTGATGCCGTCTTGGTGTACTGCACATCCACAGCCATATCACGATGCCCAGCATAGAGCGTGTAATATTGGTGCAAGTCATACATCATCCCTTCCGCTTCGGGTGTCCTTACACCAAGATCATACACCTCCACCACAGTACGAAGAGGTCCTGTAGTCACCACTCTCTGACCTCTCACACCTACATCTGTCCAATTGACAGGGTTCTTTTTCTGCCAATCCTTAAACGTGCCACAGCCAATGGCTTGACCTGCCCATAACACATCCACACCATAACCCTGTTTCAACTGTTCGGGTGTCGTGTAGAACTGGGTCACAGGCAATTCAATTCGACACTGCTGCTTACCATAAAGGTCAATGTTCTGACGCTCATCAAAATAGATACGGTAACCCACCAAATCCGACTCTAACGTAATGCCATGCATATAGATGTCGTTGAAGATATTGCTCGTTCCAGCAGCCTCCACACGTAGCACATCTGGATGTTTGTCCTGCTTGTCCCTCAATTGCAGCGCTGTATAGATACGAGGTTCCACCGCTTTCGTTTTTTTGTCTTCCTTTGCTGAGAACTTCACCTCAAACGTCTTCGTGTCCTTTCCTTTGATGTCTGTGAGGAAGAAAAGTTCGTCCGCACGCATGTTACCGTCCATATCGTCCAACTGAAATGGCACATCGTCCCCTTTATAAGTCACCCTCACACTCTTTGCCTCGAAATCCAGCCCCTTCACATCGGCAAGTTTCATTACCACAGGCTCCTCCACCTTGTCCTCCTTCCAGTCGTTGGTCACGTCCACCTTCACAGTCACAGTTTGAGCCATCGTTGTCAGATAGCCTACACATATTATAATGATAGAAAGAAAAGTCTTCATGCAGTTTGTTAGTTTTTGAGGCCACAAAGGTACGAAAAACTTTCCACAAGCACCAAGAATGTGAGCCAAAACCTTTCAACTTTTTTGAATTTGCCACTTTTGAAATCCCGCACAAAGCAAAAAAGATAGGGTTTTACGCAGATTTGCGATGGATTTCCCTCACTTTATAGTGTTTTTCCTTTCGTCGTTCCAAAAGAATGTTGTACCTTTGCCATCGGAAGTAACAACTAAAAAATCTGTCATTATGAAAAAAGGACTGACATTATCAAGCATCATTGCTGTGCTGACTGTGTGTCTGATGTGCACCTCATGCAGCAAAGACGAGAAATTGGCCAACCGTCTCTCAGGTAAATGGCAAGGAGAATGGGGCATGTCGTATGTGGACAAAAACGGTGTCAACCACAACTCAGCTTACTCCGTGATCGAGTTCTACCCCAACGAGAAGTTCGACACCCAAGGATACGGCTACCAAGAAGACCACTACAACGAAGGACCTTTCACACGATTAGGCTTCTACTTCGAATGGAAAATCGACCACAAGACCATCTTTATCACTTATCCAGGATATGCAGAATACAATTGTGTCATCCGCAATTACGACATGCAAAAGAAGCACTTTACGGGTTACATCGGTGACACTCCTTTCGATCTCGTCAAACTGGAAAAATACTACAAGTGGTATGACTATGTAGGCAGGTATGTGGCTACAGGAGCTGCCATTTTGCTGTGGATGGCCGACGAGTCCTACTATTATTACGATGATTATTACTATGGAACCCGTAGCACCTCAGCAGGTATGTTAGATGAGAAGGGCAAGCCTGCAGGCGACATGATGCCTCTCCGCATCTACAACCGATATGCAGAATAACGATATTCATCCATTAAAAACCTATTCAACATGAAAAAGAGTTTTACGTTAGCTTGCATGGCTGCGTTGGTCAGCCTGTGCACAATTTCATTTACCTCATGTACCGATAAAGATACAGAGGAAGCCATGGTACTCTCTGGTCAATGGCAGGGCAACTGGGGCATGTATTACGAGATAGAAGACCCATGGGGCAACATCGTGGCCTTCGATTCTTACGACACAGACATTGTGTTCTATCCTCAGCGCGACTATGCCACTTATGGCTACGGTTATCAAGTCGATTGGTACCGTACTGGTCCCTACGAGAGAATGAGTTACAAATTCCATTGGGAAATCACCAATGGCGTCATTCACATGACATATCCTGGTTATCCAGAGTACAACTGCGACATTCGTGATTATCGTCTGAACAACGATCGCTTCAGAGGTTATTTCTCCACAGGCACACAGCCTTTCGAACTCTACAAGATTGCAGACTACTACAACTGGAGTTACTACTATTCCTGGGACTACCACTATTGGGCGTATGATAGTTGGAGCTGGGACTATTATTACTATGGCTACTATGCCAAGGAACGTCCAGAAATGGATACACGTGCCACACGTGAACAGGCTGACACAACCAACACGAAAGCACCTCGTATCTTGAAGATTGGCAGCCGTTTCGCTGAAAAGTGAAAAATGAAAAGTGAAAAAATTTGCTACCGCAAAAGTTAGTCAACAGTTGACAGACCAATGCGGTAGCAATTTTTTTCACTTCTCACTTTCCTCTTACTCCAATCTTTTCAGATGGCAGAGCATCAAGTTACCCTCTTCATCTCGAAGGTGCATTCCCCCACCCTCACAATAGCGGAACATCTTGCAGGTGGCACAATCACCTTTCTTCATCCAATCGCGATTGCGATAGTTTTGGAAGCCGTTCTCCCAGACGTCCCAGAAGTGATCCTTGTAAATATTGCCTTGATAGTACTTGCCACGAATGCTTGTGCATGCTGAGATGCTGCCATCTATCAGAATGGAAGCCACACTCAGTCCGGCCTCGCAACGGTAGAGGTGGTCACGCACTTTGCCCTCATATTCACCCAAGAAACCCTCACAGGCAAAACTTGCATGGATTTTCCCTTCCTGACGGCAAGCGATGATAAAATCCATCAGTTCACGGAACTTTTCATTGCTGATTTGGAGGTCAGGATGCTGCTTGGCACGTCCAGCAGGGAAGATGGTGAAGAGTCGCCACTGACGCACACCTGCATCATAGAGCATCTCCTTCAACTGAGGCAGATACTGTACATTGCGAGCATTCACACATGTCACTATATCCCAAACCACTTGCTGCTGACTGGCCAACAAGCGAATCGCTCTCATGGCATTCTTGAAACTGCTCTCATGACCACGCATCCAGTTATGGTCTTCTTCATTGCCATCAAGACTGACGGTCATGCTTCTCAATCCAGAGGCACACAAGCGTTTGAAACGCTCCTCTGTAAGCATCATGCCATTCGTCACCATGCCCCAAGGATATTCACGCTTGTACAACTCCATACCGATGTCCTCAATGTCCTTGCGAGCGAGAGGTTCACCTCCTGAGAAGATGACCATCATTTCATGTGTGTCCACATGCGGAGTCACCTCCTCATCTATCACTTTGAGGAAATCAGCAGCAGGCATATCAGGCATCAAAGACTCCGTCTTGCAGTCACTTCCACAATGCTTGCAATGCAGATTGCAACGCAACGTGCATTCCCAAAAGAGTTGACGCAACGGATGCAACTGCTTCTGGTTCTTGCGGATTTGGCGGTCAAGCTCCAATCCCACCTTCTGTTTCAGAGAGAGTCTTGCCATCCTCATTGTTTTTGTCCAACTCCGATGTCAACACCCTCTTTCTCAATCATTTGCTGATAGCGAGCAGGCTTCACGCCATACATACCCTCAAAATCTTTCCTCTTCGCAGAATCTGATTTCAATGAGTCTGATTTAAGCGAATCGATTTCAGTCGAATCTTTCCAATTAGGGTCAGGCGAGCCATACATACAAGGTTGAAAAAAGCAGGAGGACATACCCAACATTGCCACCACAGATGACAGCACTTTGCTCGTCCATACCAGCCATCTTGTTTTCAATTGCTTCATAGACAGATTGGTTTATTGTAATTAGACACGAATCCCTATTCCAACCCCAACAGTTCCTTTACTTCTTTTGTCAGATAGGGCTTGATTTTATCGTAAGGAATGATCACACCTGGCATACCCATCGCATAGGCACCGATTTCGTAGGCACCATAGTCGAAACTCACGCCTTCAGCCACCAATGCAGGGTCACAATCGGGCAAATCGATATCTTCAGGTTCATTCATCATTTCCGATTCGGCATACTCATCCACCAACTGTTCCACCACCATCTTCAGAACGGCTTCATGACTGTCTTTCAAGAGGATATCATCATAGGTGAGGAGACGCAAGTTTTTCAGGTCGAAAGTCTGTCCAAACTCCCAAGGCATCCCATGAGCAGCTCCAGCCGAATAGTCATAACCATTTTTCCATAAGGTGAGCAACGTAGGTGTCTGCCAACGTACATCAACAGACGCTTCCCATTCGTTGGCTGAGGCAAAACCCATCTCCAACATTCCCTCCTCATCCTCTGCAGCATTCTCACCCAGATAGACTCCACTCGCACGTTTGAAAGCTGAACGCACATCCGTGATACCATCCTCCTTCAGTTTTGCATACTGCTTGGCCACATTCTCAGCTGTCACAGCTTCCTCTACCGATTCTCTTGCCGCAGAGATCGTTAGCCACTGATTGATGAACTCCACCACTTCAGGCTTGCCAGCCACAGCCTTGAGGGTTGACAGCCTGTAATAGTCCGTCACCGTCTCAAGCGTATAAGGTGCAGGTTCTTCGTCACTGCTATAATCGCCCACTTTAATCTTATAAGCCATCGAGTCAACCATGTTCACATTCTCAAACACCAGCGTGTCTGAAACTTGGACTTGCGTAGCAGCAGAATCTTCACTCGCTGTTTCACCTTGTGAACCAGCACCTTTGTTTCCTGTGCAGGCCATTGCCATCAGCAACAGCAGGGCACTAAATGTCACGTTCATTCTATTCATTGTATATTTAATCTATTGGTTACCTGTCAACCGTCAACTATTCTCAAGTTCGCCAAAATACTTCGTGTCAGCCAATTTCATCAGATACTGCCCATATTGGTTTTTCAGCATCGGCTGAGCCAGTTCACGCAATTTCTCTGTCGAAATCCAGCCATTGCGGTAAGCGATACCCTCCAGACAGGCTATCTTCAAGCCTGTACGCTTCTCCAGCACTTCGATGAAAGTGGATGCCTCAGAGAGTGAATCGTGTGTGCCTGTGTCGAGCCAAGCGAAACCACGTCCTAACAATTGCACCTTCAGGTTCTTCTCTGCCAAGAACTCCTGATTCACCGTTGTGATTTCCAACTCTCCACGAGGAGATGGTTTGATGTTCTTTGCCACTTCCACCACTTTGTTGGGGTAGAAATAGAGACCCACCACTGCATAGTTGCTCTTCGGCTGCTTGGGCTTCTCTTCAATCGAGAGGCAGTTGCCTTCCTTGTCAAACTCAGCCACACCATATCGCTCTGGGTCATTCACGAAGTAGCCAAACACACTGGCCTTACCCACCTTCGCCTGCTCCACACATTCCTTCAACATGCCCGAGAATCCTCGACCATGGAAGATGTTGTCGCCCAGCACGAGACAAACATCGTCATTGCCCACAAACTTCTCACCAATGATGAACGCCTGTGCCAATCCATCTGGCGAAGGCTGTTCAGCATATTCAAAATGTACACCATAGTCGCTGCCATCGCCTAAAAGACGCTTGAAGCCGGGCAGATCATACGGCGTTGAGATGATGAGTATCTCCCTGATGCCCGCCAGCATCAGCACTGAGATAGGATAATACACCATAGGCTTATCAAAGATGGGGATGAGTTGCTTACTCACACCCTTGGTGATAGGGTAAAGCCTTGTACCTGAACCACCAGCGAGCACTATTCCTTTCATTGTACGCTTATTTTTTTCAGATTCATGGCAAAGTTCGTGTTTTCTGCCCTATTGAGCAAGAAAAAACACAAAAAAATGGCTTTCCCGTATCGGAAAAGCCATAAATGATTGATAAAGTGACTTTTTTATCACTTCCTGTGATTAAAACAACTTGTTGGGATATACACCATCAGCCACAAGTTTAGCGATGCGCTCAACCGTTGCTTCACGGTCTGCTGCATAGGTCACGCCAAACCAAACAGAAGTGGTGTCGAGCACCTCAACCGTAGCCGTCCCATCGTTGATGAGTTTGTTCACCATCAATGGAATGAAGAACTCAGCCTTCAGATTCTCCATGTTCTTGGGGTCGCTCAGGAACTCCTTGAAATACTCCTCAGAGTACTCGAAGTAGTCAGGGGTGAAGCCCCACATGTTCATGGATACAGGCACATTCTCCTCTAATGGAATCCATTCACCCTGTTCATCCTTGTAGCAGATGGCATTTCCTTTGTCTGCCTGACGCATGATTTCTGTACGCTCCACTACGTCCGTGAGGTGACGGTTGTCATCATAAACGCAAACGCCACGAGCCACAGAACCATTCTCTGAAAGCGTGTTGCAGCAACGGAAGCCCACCATCGCATACTTGTTCTTTGCACCTTCAGGCAGGTCAGAGAGGTACTTGCCGATAGACATGAAGGCATCACGTCCATAGAAGTCATCGCAGTTAATCACAGCGAAAGGCTCTTTGATGACATCCTTACCCATCAGCACAGCGTGGTTTGTACCCCAAGGCTTCACACGTCCTTCTGGGCACTTGAAACCCTCTGGAAGGCTGTCAAGGCTCTGGAAGCAGAGTTCACAAGGCACCACACCCTCATACTTAGAGAGAATCTGTGTGCGGAACTGCTCTTCGAAATCCTTACGGATCACCCATACAATCTTGCCGAATCCTGCTTTCACAGCATCGTAGATGGAGTAATCCATAATTGTTTCACCATTTGGTCCAAGACCATCCAACTGCTTCAAGCCACCATAGCGGCTACCCATTCCCGCAGCAAGGAGAAATAAAGTTGGTTTCATAGTTGATTAGTTATTAGTTTTTGAACTATTTGTTTTAACATACGCCCAGTGCGTGGGTTGGTTATTCAATCACCACTCGTGTCCATCCGTGCACATCTGGTTCTGTGCCATACTGGATGCCACGCAGTTTGTTGTAGAGTTTCTCAGAGATAGGGCCAGGCTTGCCATCCTTCGAGATCTGGAAGGACTTCTTCTCCTCGAGGTCATCAATTTTGCCGATAGGCGAAATCACAGCAGCCGTACCACAAGCACCAGCCTCCTCAAATGTGGCCAGTTCCTCTTCAGGAATCTGACGGCGCTCCACCTTCAAGCCAAGGTCTTCAGCCAACTGCATCAGGCTCTTGTTGGTGATGGAGGGCAGAATGGATGTTGACTTAGGAGTCACGTAGGTGTTGTTCTTGATGCCGAAGAAATTGGCAGCGCCACACTCATCCATATACTTCTTCTCCTTGGCATCGAGATAGAACTCACAAGCATAGCCAAGATCGTGAGCCATTTTGTTGGCACGCAAAGAAGCGGCGTAGTTGCCACCCACCTTATAGATACCTGTGCCGAGAGGAGCCGAACGGTCATACTCACGGATGATCACATAGTCGTTGCAAGAGAAGCCACCCTTGAAGTAGGGACCTACTGGAGTCACGAAAATCATAAATAAGTACTCCTGAGCTGGATGCACACCCACCTGAGCGCTCGTACCGATGAGCAACGGACGGATGTAAAGCGTGGCACCAGTCTCGTATGGAGGAATGAAACGCTCATTCAGGCGCACCACCTTGTCCACCATCTCATTAAACTTCTCCGTAGAGAGTTCAGGCATCAGGATGCCACGACAAGTGCTCTGCAGACGGGCAGCGTTCTCGTCAGAGCGGAACACACGCACCTTGCCATCAGGGCAACGATAAGCCTTCAATCCTTCGAAAGCCTCCTGTCCGTAGTGCAGGCAGGTGGCTGCCATGTGGAGTGGGATGGTCTCTTCCGAGCAAACCTCAATTTCCCCCCATTTGCCGTCACGATAGTAACAGCGTACATTGTAATCTGTCTTGTGATAGCCGAACCCCAAGCTCGACCAGTCCATTTGTTCCATATCTATATACTTTTTTATTGTTATGACGATTTATTTGACACTTGTCACGATTTCAGTTTGCAAAGTTACTTTTTTTTCTGATAACATACAACAAAACAGCATTTTTTTCTCTTTCCGCCCAACTTTTTGCTTTTGCAAGTGTTCAAATGCCCCCATAACCCTTTACTTTGTGCCCTGAATCAAGGCTGTGCTTTAGGAGTTGAGTCAGATCCGTCATCCGCATCAGGCAAGCCTTTATACTTTCTCGCCCAGTATTGCGCCTTTTCAAGATCCTTCTGCACAATCTTCCCCTGATAATAGATGGAAGCGAGGTCGTGCT
>JBGUMY010000457.1:0-2835 GCA_045117095.1 Bacteroidaceae bacterium
CGTTTCAAGGGTTTTCCCGATGTCAGGAACATTCCTGGCAACGAACTCATCGAAGCCCTCGAAGAGTGCTATCACCGTGATGGTGAGGACGATACCATTGTCGTGACCCGCAGCAACAAACGCGCCAACGCCTACAACAACGGCATCCGTGCCCAAATCCTTTGGTGCGAAGAAGTTCTCGAAAGTGGCGACATGCTCATGGTGGCAAAGAACAACTACTTCTGGACCGAGAAGGAATTAGGAATGAGGAATGAGGAATTAGGAATTGATACCCAGTCAACAGCCAAACATTCCATTCCTAATTCCTCATTCCAAATTCCTAATTCAGAGTCCCTACCCTTCGATTTCATTGCCAACGGCGACAGGGCCATCGTCCGCAGAGTGCGCAACGAACGCCAATTATATGGATTCACTTTTGCCGATGCCACCTTGGAGTTTCCCGACTACGAAGATTTTGAACTGGATGTCACCGTCCTGCTCGACACCCTCCAAGCTGAAGCTCCTGCTCTAACCAAAGAACAGCAGAACACATTATATAATAATATTATGGAGGATTACGAGGGCGACCCTACCCTACGCTCCAAGCAAGACAAGCTCAAAGCCTTGCGCCAAGACCCCTACTACAACGCCCTGCAAATCAAGTATGCCTATGCCGTCACCTGCCACAAAGCCCAAGGCGGTCAATGGACCAATGTCTTCATCGACCAAGGCTACATGACCGACGAAATGCTCACCCCCGACTATTTCCGCTGGCTCTACACTGCCATCACCCGTGCCACCACCCGCATTTTCTTCGTCAACTGGCCAAAAGAACAGATCACATAGAGGTGAAAAAGGCCTTCGTTGAGGTGGACATTTATATGTTCTTTTTTAATATCACAAAAGAAACACAGGGAAAACGATGAGAAATGTTTGGCGGATAAAGGAAAAAGCCGTACATTTGCCATAGAAAAGAAAACATGATGAGAACAATTTTAACTTTCGTGCTGGCCATGCTCCTATTTCCTCTCGGCATGGAGGCGAAGAAGAAGGAGAAGAAGGAGGATGTGCCGCAGTTGCTGAATTATCCCAGTGCCGATTGGGGCGAATACCGCATGCATGGCGGCGAAGTGGTCATCAAGGGAAATGTGATAGTGGATGACCCTGCGCAGTTGAAGAAGCTGAACAACAACGTCGATGTCATCATGCGTGACTACATTGTGCGAAAGGAGGAAACCATCCCCATCAAATTCGAGGAAGACGGCACGTTCTCGCTCAATCTCCATGTGCCATACCCCATGTTTGTGCTCGTTTATCCATTGGCACAAGTGTATGCCTGTCCGGGCGATACAGTGGAACTGACGTTTGACGCCACGAAACCCATGCAGAAACCGGGAGACAATGTCACATTGAGTGGTAAGGGAGTCAGTGCCGAGGCGAGCAAGCTGTTCTTCCCCATCATGTACAAGCACCTCATGCCCCTGCAAAGCGAAAACCATGTGGCACATCCCGACTCGTTGCTGAACTGGAGAGATGTACAAGTTGCAAAGCTGGATGACCTGGTGCGCCAGATGAACGATGGACTGCCCGAACTTGAAGGATGCTCACCCAGGACGTCCGACGTCCTCCGCACGTTCTTGGTTATGCAATACCTGTATGAAATATGCCATCGCTACTACTTGTTCATGGACTTCGTGAAAGAGAATGACAGTGTTTACGACATTGACAAGGAAGCCTATTGGCAACAATATTTCAGTTTCTTGGCACCTCGTGAGAAGTACCTGCTCGACAACCCGCTGCTGATGGTTGCCGGCGATGAGTTCTTCTTCAACCGGATGGAGTACACACTGATGGAACCCATAGATCAATCCAGCCTCAAGGGCAGCACATCCCCCGTTGACTTTTATCCAGAGGCGGCAGAAATCTGTGCAAGAGATAGCATCATCAGCCTACGCGAGGCGAGAAGAAATGCCATGAACAAGCTGCACGAAAAGCTGAATCTCAGCCCCACGAACTTCTGTGCTCAGGTTTGTATGGTTCGTGATCTGTTCTACAAATTGGAATGGGGAACCGACTATGATGTTGCTGCCGAGGAGGTGGCCAGCACATTGCCCTATATCACCAACCCCGAGCTGATGCGTCGTGCCGTGCTGCAATACCGCGAGTTCGTGAAGGTGAAAGAAGCGGAAAAGCAATTTGTCGATGCCAACAGCCTGCGTCCATCTACTGACGTGGAGGGCATGAGCGATGGCGAGAAGATACTCCGCAAGCTCATCGAACCCTATCAGGGCAAGATCATCTATCTCGATGTTTGGGGAACATGGTGCGCTCCTTGCCGAGAGAACCTGAAAGACTCGTGGAGAGTGAGGGAAGCCCTGAAAGACTACGACATCGTCTATCTCTTTTTGGCCAACAACAGCAGCGACGAGGCGTGGAAGAGCGTCATCAGCGAGTACAACCTGACGGGACCGAACTGCGTCCATTACAATCTGCCCGAAGACCAGCAGAGCGCCATCGAACGCTACATCGGCATCAACGGCTATCCCACCTACAAACTCATCGACAAGCAGGGCATCATCCATCCGCTGTATTGGCAGCATTCCGACGACATCAACAGCCTCATTGAAACCATCGACAAGCTAAGCAAATAGCATGCTCAAAAACCAGCAAGAAAAAGGCTGGCCAAATTGCTATTCCTTAAATATGTGCCATCACAAAAAGTTTTTTTGCCTTTTTATGTAACAAAAGGGAGAGAAGTCTCGTTTGTACAGATAGAAGGACTTCTGAAAGATGTTAAATGTAAAATGTTAAATGTAAATTGGAAATAGTATGATACGTACATTGGTAATGAGAGTG